>NZ_WJZM01000027.1:0-80852 GCF_021609545.1 Pseudomonas sp. PA-1-6B | reverse complement strand
CCCTGTCGAATTCCGGCCAGCGTGGTTTAACGGGGCGCCTAAGATCAAAAGCAGATCAAGATCAAGAGCGGCTCGCTTCGCATCGTGGTTACCGTTGAGCTAACAGAGTTATGTAGATACCTATGGCTATCGCAGGCAAGCCAGCTCCCACATTATTTCTGCGTACGCGTCAGGTCTCGCATGCGTTGCAGTACGGCATTCAAGCCATTGCTGCGCGACGGCGATAACTGGCGCGACAAGCCCAGTCGATTGAACCAGTCAGGCAGGTCGACCGCTTGCAGTTCACCAGCCGACAACCCATTGACCCGTGCCAGCAGCAACGCCACCAACCCGCGAATCATCCGTGCCTCGCTGCTCGCAGCAAACTGCCAATCGCCGTCCTGCAAGCGCCCCACCAGCCACACCAGGCTTTCGCAACCTTGCACCAGGTTAGCGTCGACCTTTTCGTCATCAGCCAGGGCGGGCAAGCGTTCACCCCATTGCATCAGCATCCGTGCGCGCTGCTCCCAACTGCCCACGGCCTGGAAGGCTTCCAGCGCGGCTTGTGCCTCCAGCGGCAAGCTCATCGCAGCATGTCCAGCGCCTGGTCCAGCGCTTCAAAAAAGCGTTCCAGGTCGTCGGAATCGTTGTAGAGCGCCAGGGAAACGCGGATTGCGCCTGACAGATGCATTGCCTTCAACAATGGCATCGCGCAGTGATGACCGGCACGCACAGCAATGCCTTGCTCGGTCAGCAGGTGGGCGAGGTCGGCGTTGTGCACGCCCTCCACCACAAAACTCACCAGCGCCACCTGCGGCGATCCCAGCACGCGCACGCCATTACGTGCCTTAAGCCCACGCAGCAGGTAGTCATGCAGGGCGGCTTCGTGGGCGATCACCGCCGAGGCATCCAGCGAGCTCAGGTAATCCAGGCTCGCGCCCAGGCCGATCACGCTGGCGATCGGTGGGGTGCCGGCTTCAAAGCCCAGCGGCGCGGGGCGAAAGCTGGCGCTGTGGTAGTCGGCCTGTTGCACCATCTCGCCGCCGAACTGCCAGTGGCGCAGGTGGTGCAGGGCCTCATTACGGCCATACAGCACGCCGACGCCGTCCGGGCCATAGAGTTTGTGGCTGGAGAACACGTAGAAGTCGCAGCCCAGGGCCTGTACGTCGTGGCGGCCATGGACGATGCCTTGGGCGCCGTCCACCACCGTGAGGGCGCCATGTGCCTGGGCCAGCGCCAGCAAGGCTTGCAGCGGCTGCCAGGCACCGAGCACGTTGGACAACTGGCTCACCGCCAGCAGGCGCGTGCGCGGGCCAATCAAGCGGGCTGCGGCGTCCAGGTCGATTACGCCTTCATCGTCCAGGGGTAATACCACCAGCGTGAGCGCGCGGCGTTTGGCCAATTGCTGCCAGGGCAACAGGTTGGCGTGGTGTTCCAGGGCGCTGATGGCAATCTCATCGCCCGCATTGAATAAGTGTTCCAGGCCATAGGCCAGGAGGTTCAGCGCAGACGTTGCGCCGTGGGTAAACACAACCTGCCCGCGGTCACCTGCGTTCAACCACTGCGCGACCTTGCTGCGGCTGTCTTCAAAGGCCTGGGTAGCATGGGCCCCGGGCAAATGCTGGGCACGGTGCACATTCGCTGCGCCATTGGCGTAGTAATGACTGATGGCATCCAGCAGGGCTTGGGGTTTTTGCGTGGTGGCGGCGCTGTCCAGATAGGTCTGGTCTTGCCGTTGCAGGGTGGCGATGGCCGGGAAGTCGGCGCGCCAGGGGGAGGGCACAAGCATGGTGATCAAGACTCGTATAAGCGCGCCGCCCCCGAGGGTGCGGCCCGCTAGTGGCATCGAGTGGCTGCTTAGTTGTGAGCGTGCAGCGCTTCGTTCAGTTCGATGGCCGATTTGTGGGTTTTGCACTCCACGGCACCGGTCTCGGAGTTACGACGGAACAGCAGGTCCGGCTGGCCAGCCAACTCGCGTGCCTTGACCACCTTGACCAGTTGGTTCTGCTCGTCCAGCAGGGCAACCTTGGTGCCGGCGGTGATGTAGAGGCCCGATTCCACGGTGTTGCGGTCGCCCAATGGGATACCGGTACCGGCGTTGGCGCCGATCAGGCAGCCTTCGCCCACCTTGATCACGATATTGCCGCCGCCCGACAGGGTGCCCATGGTGGAGCAACCGCCGCCCAGGTCCGAGCCCTTGCCGACGAATACGCCCGCCGATACGCGGCCTTCGATCATGCCCGGGCCTTCGGTGCCCGCGTTGAAGTTGACGAAGCCTTCGTGCATCACGGTGGTGCCTTCGCCCACGTACGCGCCCAGGCGGATACGTGCAGCGTCAGCGATACGCACGCCAGCCGGTACGACGTAGTCGGTCATTTTCGGGAACTTGTCCACCGAGAACACTTCCAGCAGGTCGCCACGCAGGCGCGCTTCCAGTTGGCGCTCGGCCAGTTCATTGATGTCGATGGCGCCCTGGCTGGTCCAGGCCACGTTCGGCAACTGCGGGAACACACCGGCCAGGCTCAGGCCGTGGGGCTTGACCAGACGATGGGACAGCAGGTGCAGCTTGAGGTAGGCCTCAGGCGTGGACGTCAGCGCTGCGTCTTCGGCCAGCAAGGTCGCGACCAGCGGCGTGTGGCTTTCAGCCAGACGGCTGAGCAGGGCTGCCTGGGCAGCATCGACGCCTTTGAGCGCGTCGGCCAGTTGCAGGGCCTGGCTCACGGTGAAGGTGATCGCCTGGTTGCCTTCGGTGTAACCGAGGATCGGTGCGATGGCGGCAACGATTTCAGCCGACGGGTAGAGCAAGGGTTGTGCGTAAAACACTTCCAGCCAAGCACCTTGGCGGTTCTGAGTGCCGACGCCGAAGCCCAGGCTGAACAGGGAATTGGACATGCTGTTACCTCTACAAAAATGGAAGGCTGGCCTACTTGAGGGCCGCCGAATAACTATCTGGCTTGAAGCCAATCAGGGTTCTGTCACCGAGATCGAGCACCGGGCGCTTGATCATCGAGGGTTGTGCGAGCATCAATTCAATGGCTTTCGACTGATCGAGATCGGCTTTGCGTTCGTCTTCGAGTTTGCGAAAGGTGGTGCCCGCACGGTTCAAAACCACCTGCCAACCGTGCTCATTGCACCATTGGGTCAAGTGTTCGCGGTCGATACCGGCCGTTTTGTAGTCATGGAACTCATAGCTCACCCCGTGCTCATCGAGCCAGGTGCGCGCCTTTTTCATGGTGTCGCAGGCTTTGATGCCGAAAAGGTGCAAGGTTTTGCTTGAAGCACTCAAGGAATTGCCCCCCTTTGGACGTATGAAAATGAAAGATCGCCGATTATGCCACGACCAGCGGGTTTCGGCGCCGCTCGTCAACAGCGTGCGACTTTTGTGCAAAAGCGCATTGCGCAGCATAGGCCAGTAACATAGCCAGGTAACATAGCCGGGTAATATGGCACTTCAACGGCCAGTTGTTGCCTTATGTGTCTTTGCAAGCCGATTGTCCGGGAAACCCGCGTTATGCAAACCGCCTACACCGTTCTTATCTTGCTGATGCTGGTCAGCTTTTCGCGCCTGATCGGGCGCATCATCCCACTGCCCTTGCCCCTGGTGCAGATCGCCGCCGGCGCCTTGCTGGCCTGGCCCACGTTGGGGCTGCATGTGGCGCTGGACCCTGAGCTGTTCCTGTTTCTGTTCCTGCCGCCACTGTTGTTTTCCGATGGTTGGCGCATGCCCAAGCGTGAGTTGTGGCACCTGCGTGGCCCGATCCTGACATTGGCGGTGGGGCTGGTGCTGTTCACCGTGGTGGGCGCCGGTTACTTCATTCATTGGTTGCTGCCCTCGATCCCCTTACCGGTGGCCTTTGCCCTGGCAGCGGTGCTCTCGCCGACGGACGCCGTGGCGGTGTCGGCCATTTCCCAGAACCGTTTGCCCAAGCCGCTGATGCACATGCTCCAGGGTGAGGCCTTGATGAATGACGCGTCGGGCCTGGTGACTTTCAAGTTCGCCCTGGCTGCGGCGTTGACCGGAGTCTTTTCCCTGGCGGATGCCAGCCTGACGTTTGTGTTGGTGGCGGTGGGCGGGCTGGCGATCGGCGTGGCGTTGAGCTGGTTGGTCGGCCGCCTGCGCGCCTGGATGATCGCGCGCGGTTGGGATGACCCGGCGACCCATGTGGTGTTCATGTTGTTGCTGCCCTTTGCTGCGTACGTACTGGCTGAACGCCTGGGCGCGTCCGGCATCCTCTCGGCGGTGGCAGCGGGCATGATGCAAAGCTGGCTCGACCTGCTGCCGCGCCAGACCAGCACGCGCCTGCTCAACCGCAGCGTGTGGTCGTTGGTGGAGTTTGCCTTTAACGGCCTGATCTTCCTGCTGCTCGGTCTGCAACTGCCTGACATCATCAAGGCCGTGGTCAGCCATGAAACCACGCTGTGGCCCACCTTGATGTATCGCTGCCTGGATGTGGTGGCGATCTTCCTGGTGCTGGTGGTATTGCGCTTTATCTGGGTGCAAAGCATCTGGCGGCTGTCGGGGTTGCTGCGCAGGCTACGTGGCAAAAACGCGCTGACCCTGGTGCCGACGGCCCGTTCCTGCTGGTTGTTGACCGTCGGCGGTGTACGCGGTGCGGTGACCCTGGCGGGCGTCATGTCGGTGCCCTTGCTGTTGGCGCCTGGCCAGGATTTCCCTGAGCGTGACCTGCTGATCTTTATCGCTGCCGGTGTGATCCTGTTATCACTGGTCGCTGCCTGTATCGCGCTGCCGCTGCTGTTACGCGGGGTCGAGAATAGCCCGGATGAAAAACGCCACAAAGAAGTGCGCGAAGCCTGGAAAAAGACCGCCGTGGCCGCGATTCATGCACTGGAGGCCGACGAGCCAGCCGAGGCCGAAACGCCGGACGCCGCCCAGGCGGCATTGGCTACCGAACTGAAGGCACGGCTGATGTCGGAATATCGCCATCAATTGGAAGTCTTCAACGATTCGGCTGAAGCTCAGGCGCTGGCGCAGCAAATGGACCTGCTTGAGCGCAAGCTGCGGCTCAAGGCTCTGCGCGCGCAACGGTTGGAGTTGTACAGCTTGAGCCGTCACCACCAGATTGGTGATGACGTATTGAGGGAGGTGCTGGCGGAACTGGATATGAGCGAGGCGAATTTGGGTCACATGAAGTGACCCGTAAGCCCTTAACGGCGACGCTGGATAAAGTCGCGAATCCGCTCAGCCGCTTCCACGCATTCGGCCAACGGCGCAACCAATGCCAGGCGCACACGCCCCGCACCTGGGTTAAAGCCGTCCACTTCCCGCGACAGGTAAGAGCCCGGCACCACCGTCACATGTTCTTCCACGAACAAATCGCGGCAGAAGGCGGCGTCATCGCCTTGTACATTCGGCCACAGGTAAAAGCCGCCGTCCGGGCTTTGCACGTCCAGCACCGGCTTGAGGATCGCCAGCACTGCGTCGAACTTCTCGCGGTACAGGTCACGGTTGGCCAGTACATGGGCCTCGTCCTGCCAGGCGGCGATGCTGGCCAACTGGGTTTGCACCGGCATCGCGCAGCCATGGTAGGTGCGGTACAGCAAAAAGGCCTTGAGGATCTCGGCGTCGCCGGCCACGAAGCCTGAACGCAGGCCTGGCAGGTTGGAGCGCTTGGACAGGCTGTGGAATACCACACAACGCTTGAAGTCCTGACGGCCCAGTTCGACGCAGGCGCTGAGCAGGCCCGGGGGTGGGGTTTGCTCGTCGAAGTACAGCTCGCTGTAGCATTCGTCGGCGGCGATGACGAAATCGTATTTATCGGCCAGGGCGATGAGTTTTTTCAGCGTGGCGACTGGAATCAGCGCACCGGTCGGGTTACCGGGGGAGCACAGGAACAGGATCTGGCAACGTTTCCAGATATCCGCAGAGACAGCATCGAAGTCTGGATTGAAGCCGTTGCTATCCAGGCACGGCAGGTAATGCGGCTTGGCCCCGGCCAGGAACGCGGCGCCTTCGTAGATCTGGTAGAACGGGTTGGGGCTCACTACCAGCGCATCGTCGCCACGGTTGACCACGGTCTGGGTGAAGGCAAACAGCGCCTCGCGCGTACCGTTGACCGGCAGGATGTTGCGCGCTGGGTCCAGCCAGCCCTTGGGCACGTTGAAGCGGCGTTCGCACCAGGCGCCGATGGCTTCACGCAGTGCCGGGATACCCAATGTGGTGGGGTACACCGCCATTTGATCGAGGTTATTGCTCAAGGCCTCGGCAACGAAGGCCGGTGACGTGTGCTTGGGCTCGCCGATGGACAGTGCGATCGGGCGTTTGTCCGGGTTCGGCGTCACGCTGCCGAGCAGGGCGCGCAGCTTCTCGAAGGGGTAGGGCTGCAACTGGTTAAGGGCGTTGTTCATATAAGCCTCTATCACGGTGAGCGCGGACCTATGGGAGCTGGCTTGGCTGCGATCTGCGGTCGATCGGACGGGCCGAGGTGTCTGCATCGCAGGCAAGCCAGCTCCCACATGACTCGTGTTCACAAAGTTAAGAATTCAAATAGTCAGTCTGGTCAGCTCGACACCGGGTTCCTGGGTCACGCTCAACTGCTCCACGATTGCCGCCTGTAAACGCAGGCACAGCTCCGGGTCGGACAGTGGCTGGTTGTCGGCATCGGTGATAAAGAACACGTCTTCCACCCGCTCGCCCAGGGTCGCAATCTTGGCATTTTGCAATGACAGGTCGAACTCCAGGAAAATCCCGCCGATACGCGCCAGCAGGCCTGGGCGATCCGGTGCGCTGAGCTCCAGCACCGTCACCGGTCGCTGTGCGTCGTTGGAAATGGTCACCTGAGGCGCAAAGGCAAAATGCTTGAGCTGGCGCGGCACCCGGCGCTGGATGATGGTGGGGTAGTCGTCGGGGTTGCGCAGGGCTTCGGTCAGGCCCTCGCGGATCTTTTTCACGCGCGCCGGGTTGTCGCCAATCGAGTCGCCGTCGGCGTCGAGCACGATGTAGGTGTCGAGGGTGAACTGGCTGCTGGAGGTGATGACCCGGGCGTCATGGATGTTCAGGTTGAGCTGGTCCATGGCCGCCACGGTCACGGCGAAGAAGTCGTGCTGGTCGGGCGCGTAGATGAAGATCTGCGTGCCGCCTTCGAATTCGCGCTGGGTGGTTTCCTTGATCAAGACCAACGGGCCGCCATCGGCGGGTTGCTGCAGGATTGCGTCACTGTGCCAGGCCACGTCGCCGGCGGTGTGGCGCAGGAAGTAATCATCACCCAGTTGCGACCAGAGTTGCTCGACGTCGTCCGGGTCGTTACCGCCGCGCACCAGGATATCCAGGGCTGCGCTTTGGGTGCGGCGGATCTGCTCTTCGCGGTCCACCGGGTTCTCCAGGCCACGGCGCAGGGCGCGCTTGGTCTCGGTGTACAGCTGGCGCAACAGGCTGGCGCGCCAGGAGTTCCACAGCGTGGGGTTAGTGGCGTTGATATCGGAGACGGTCAGCACATAGAGGTAGTCGAGACGGGTCTCATCGCCGACGATGCCGGCAAAGTCGTGAATCACCTGTGGGTCGGACAAGTCCTTGCGCTGGGCCGTGGTCGACATCACCAGGTGGTTCTGCACCAGCCAGACAATCAGGCGACTGTCCCACAACGGCAACTGGTGGCGCTGGCAGAAGGCTTCGGCATCCACCGCGCCGATCTCCGAGTGGTCGCCATGCCGGCCCTTGCCGATGTCGTGATACAAGCCGGCCAGGTAAATCAGCTCGGGCTTGGGCAGCTTGGCCATCAGCTTACTGGCCAGCGGGAATTTCTCTGACACCTGGGTGTACTGCAGCTTACGCAGGTGCTTGATCAGGTTCAGGGTGTGGGCATCGACGGTATAGATATGGAACAGGTCGTGCTGCATCTGCCCGACGATAAAGCCGAACTCCGGCAGGTAGCGCCCGAGAATGCCGTAGCGGTTCATGCGCCGCAGGTTGCGATGGATGCCGATGCGGCACTTGAACAGTTCGATAAACAGGCTGGTATTGCGAATGTCGTTGCGAAAATCGTCGTCGATCAGGTGACGGTTTTCCCGCAGCAAGCGGATGGTATCGGCGCGCACGCCTTTGATCTCCGGCTGCTGGGCCATCAACACGAAGATTTCCAGCATGGCGAACGGCGTGCGGCGGAACACGTTGTCGTTGCGTGCTTCGATATATCCGTCGTGCAACTGGAAACGCGCATTGATCGGCTGCGGCGGCGCTTCGTCCTCGGGGGCCAGGATCACTTCTTCGAAGTGCTGGATGATCAAGTCGCTGAGCTGGGCAATGCTCATGACCACCCGGTAGTACTGCTGCATGAAGCTTTCGATGCTGGTCTTCGCATCTTCGCCTTCAAAGCCCAGAAGGGTAGCGATAGAGCGCTGGTGATCGAAGAGCAGGCGGTCTTCGGAACGACCGGCCAGCATGTGCAGGGCGTAGCGCACCTTCCACAGGAATTCCTGGGACGAGGCCAGCAGGGAATTTTCGCTCTCCACCAGAAAGCCTTCGCCGGCCAGGGCGCGCAGGTTCAGCGTGCCGTATTGGCGGCGCGCCACCCACAAAATTGTCTGGATATCCCGCAGCCCACCGGGTGAGCCTTTGACGTTGGGTTCCAGGTTGTATTCGGTGTCGTTGTACTTGTGGTGCCGGGCTTTTTGCTCGGCGCGCTTGGCCAGGAAAAAGTCTTTGCTTGGCCACATGTGTGCGGTGCTGGTGACTTCGAGCATGCGCTGGCGCAGGCGCTCGGGGCCGCAGATGGTGCGGCTTTCCATCAGGTTGGTGACCACCGTCAGGTCGGCACGGGCCTCTTCGGCGCATTCGTCCACCGAGCGTACGCTCTGGCCGACTTCCAGGCCGATGTCCCACAGCAACGTCAGAAAGCGCTCGATGGAATCGCGAAAGATCTCATGATCGGCCTGGTCCAGCAGGATCAGCAGGTCGATGTCGGAGTAGGGATGCAGTTCGCCGCGACCGTAGCCGCCGACCGCCACCAGGGCGATATCGGCGTCGAAACTCCAATTGAACTGCTCCCAGGCCTTTTGCAGGATGTTATCGACGAACCAGGCGCGGTCTTCGATCAGGCGGCGAATATCCCGGCCGCTGCGAAAGCGCGCATCGAGCACCTCGCGGGCTTGGCGGATGGCCTTCTTGAAGGCGGCGATGGGGCTTGCCTTCAGTGCCAGCTCGGCCTGGAATTGGCCACGGTCGAAGAGTTCGGGATCCACCTGGGGCATCGTTCGGCTTTCCTTTCTATCTATCAGTCAGTCACAACACGCTGCGGGAAAACCTGGGCGACCTTCAGGCCGAAACGCGTGGGATGGTGTCGTCAGCGCGCAGGGTGAAGATCTCATAGCCAGTGTCGGTGACCAGCAGGGTGTGCTCCCACTGGGCAGAGAGTTTGCGGTCCTTGGTGATGGCGGTCCAGCCGTCGCCCAGCACCTTGGTGTCGGCCTTGCCCTGGTTAATCATCGGTTCAATGGTGAAGGTCATGCCAGCCTTGAGTTCCATGCCGGTGCCGGCGCGGCCGTAATGCAGAATCTGCGGCTCTTCGTGGAACACCTTGCCGATACCGTGGCCGCAGAACTCGCGCACCACCGAGAAGCCGTTCTTTTCCGCGTGCTTCTGGATCACTTCACCGATGTCACCCAGGCGGCAGCCGGGCTTGACGATCTCGATGGCCTTGTACATGCATTCCTGGGTGACCTGGGACAGACGCTCGGCCCACACCGGCACATTACCGACGTGGAACATGCGGCTGGTGTCGCCGTGGTAACCATCCTTGATCACCGTGACGTCGATGTTCAGGGTGTCGCCGTCTTTCAGTGGCTTGTCACCGGGAATGCCGTGGCAGACCACGTGGTTGATCGAGGTGCAGATCGACTTGGGGAAGCCTTTGTAATTCAGCGGGGCAGGGATGGCTTTTTGCACGTCGACTATATAGTCGTGGCAAATGCGGTCCAGCGCTTCGGTGGTGACGCCGGGCTTGACGTGTTCGGCGATCATTTCCAGCACGTCGGCAGCCAGTTTGCCGGCAACGCGCATGCCTGCGATGTCTTCGGCGGTTTTCAAGGTAACGGTCATACAGGCTCTCTCTAGCGCGACGCGCTGAAATCAATACGGTTCACGGGGAGCGCGACAAAGGGGTACAGCATTCGCGCAAGTCCCAAAAAACGCGATTCTAACAGACGATGCTGGCAAATCATGCGCGTCTGGTGATCGCTTCTCTCTATGAGGTAGAGGCATGTTGGCTGTATTCAAGGGCTTACGCAAAGACGACGACCGGCAAGTGTGATTGCGGGTTTCGTTTTTGCCGATGCTGTGGTATAAAATGCGCCGCTTTCCGGGGATACCCCGCAAAGCTTAAATCCACACACGTGTCGACACGATGACCTGGGTGCCGGAGGCCTTGATGCCGCTGGTTGGTCATTGGGATACGTGGAGGCCAAACCCGACTTATTAAGGAACTATCATGTCCCAAGTCAACATGCGCGATATGCTGAAGGCCGGTGTGCACTTCGGTCACCAGACCCGTTACTGGAACCCGAAAATGGGTAAGTACATTTTCGGCGCGCGTAACAAGATTCACATTATCAACCTTGAAAAAACCCTGCCAATGTTCAACGAAGCGCTGACTTTCGTAGAGCGTCTGGCCCAGGGCAAAAACAAGATCCTGTTCGTCGGCACCAAGCGTTCCGCTGGCAAGATCGTTGCTGAAGAAGCAGCACGTTGCGGTTCGCCGTACGTCGATCACCGCTGGTTGGGCGGCATGCTGACCAACTTCAAAACCATCCGTGCTTCCATCAAGCGTCTGCGTGACCTTGAAGTGCAAGCCGAAGACGGTACTTTCGCCAAGCTGACCAAGAAAGAAGCGCTGATGCGCTCCCGTGACCTGGAAAAGCTCGATCGTTCCCTGGGTGGTATCAAGGACATGGGCGGTCTGCCTGACGCACTGTTCGTTATCGACGTTGATCACGAGCGCATCGCGATCACCGAAGCCAACAAGCTGGGCATCCCGGTTATCGGCGTAGTCGATACCAACAGCAGCCCGGAAGGCGTTGACTACATCATCCCAGGCAACGATGACGCAATCCGCGCTATCCAGCTGTACATGGGTTCGATGGCTGACGCTGTAATCCGTGGTCGCAACCACGTTGCTGGTGGTACCGAGCAGTTCGTTGAAGAAGCTCCGGTAGCTGCCGCTGAGTAATTGACGCCCTGGCGTTGACTCAGTAAGCAAAAAGGGGGCTTGGCCCCCTTTTTGCCACCTCGAAAACCATTTGTCGGCAGCGCAGCTACATTATTTGTAACGTGCAGCGGCCTACAACGGAGATTCGGGAAGAATTGATCGCCCGTTTGATCGGGTGGAATGGT
This sequence comes from Pseudomonas sp. PA-1-6B, assembly GCF_021609545.1. Lineage (NCBI taxonomy): Bacteria > Pseudomonadati > Pseudomonadota > Gammaproteobacteria > Pseudomonadales > Pseudomonadaceae > Pseudomonas > Pseudomonas sp. PA-1-6B. The sequence continues at coordinate 69,532 of NZ_WJZM01000027.1, read as the reverse complement.
TGAAAACCTATCCAAGAGGATTTTGAAATGGCAGAGATTACTGCAGCGTTGGTTAAAGAACTGCGTGAGCGTACCGGCGAAGGCATGATGGATTGCAAAAAGGCCTTGACCAAGGCCGGCGGCGACATCGAAAAAGCCATTGATGACATGCGTGCTTCCGGCGCCATCAAGGCTGCCAAGAAAGCAGGCAACGTGGCTGCTGAAGGCGCTATCGCTCTGAAAGAAGACGGCAAATCTGCCGTTCTGCTGGAAGTGAACTCCCAGACCGACTTCCTGGCTCTGCAGGATGACTTCAAGGCATTCGTTGCTTCCAGCGTCGAAAAAGCTTTCGCTGACAAGCTGACCACTGTTGAGCCTCTGATCGAAGCTCAAGAAGCAGCTCGCCTGGTACTGGTCGGCAAGGTTGGCGAAAACGTCAACATCCGTCGCCTGGTTCGCGTTGAAGGTGATGTAGTTGGTGGCTACCTGCACGGCAACAAAATCGGTGTTGCAGTTGTTCTGAAAGGCGGCGACGTTGAGCTGGCCAAAGACATCGCGATGCACGTTGCTGCAAGCAACCCTGAGTTCCTGCTGCCTTCGGAAGTTTCGGCCGAAGCGATCGAGCGTGAAAAAGCTGTGTTCCTGCAGCTGAACGAAGAAAAAATCAAAGGCAAGCCAGAAAATATTGTTGAGAACATGGTCAAAGGCCGTATCAGCAAGTTCCTGGCCGAAGCAAGCCTGGTTGAGCAGGCGTTCGTCAAGAACCCGGAGATCAAGGTTGGCGAACTGGCCAAGAAAGCCGGTGCTGAAATCGTTTCCTTCACTTACTTCAAAGTAGGCGAAGGCATCGAGAAGCCGGTCGACAACTTCGCTGAAGAAGTTGCTGCCCAGCTGGCTGCCGCCAAGCAATAAGACAGTTCCAAACTGTCGCCGAAAGAGGCTGCCCGCTCACGCGCGCAGCCTCTTTTCAAATGGGAAGGCCAATTTTATTTGGTTTCCTCTCGGAACTGGCTTACAAAGCCGTGTTCCGATGGCGCTGTGACAGCGTCCAGCTAGAGTGAACGCAAGCCGTAAACGGCTCGCCAAGAATTTTTAAAAAATACGCCGCAGGAGAGATTCGCAATGGCTCAGCAGGGCAGTGGTTATCAGGCTCGCTATAAACGCATTCTACTCAAGCTCAGCGGCGAGGCCCTGATGGGCTCGGAAGAGTTCGGGATCGACCCCAAGGTGCTTGACCGCATGGCGCTGGAAGTTGGCCAGTTGGTCGGTATCGGCGTGCAGGTCGGCCTGGTGATTGGTGGTGGCAACCTGTTCCGCGGTGCGGCACTGAGTGCGGCCGGTATGGACCGGGTTACGGGCGACCACATGGGCATGCTGGCCACTGTGATGAACGCCCTCGCCATGCGCGACGCCCTGGAGCGCGCCAACATCTCGGCCATCGTGATGTCGGCAATTTCCATGGTTGGCGTGACCGATCACTATGATCGCCGCAAAGCCATGCGCCACCTGAACTCCAAGGAAGTGGTGATCTTTGCTGCTGGCACAGGTAACCCGTTCTTCACTACCGACTCGGCCGCATGCCTGCGTGCTATCGAAATCGATGCCGACGTGGTGTTGAAGGCGACCAAGGTGGATGGCGTATACACTGCAGACCCATTCAAAGACCCGCATGCCGAGAAGTTCGATCATCTGACCTACGATGAAGTACTGGATCGCAAGCTGGGTGTCATGGACCTGACCGCTATCTGCCTGTGCCGCGACCACAAGATGCCGCTGCGCGTATTTAACATGAACAAGCCCGGCGCCCTGCTGAATATCGTACACGGCGGCGCAGAAGGGACTCTGATCGAGGAAGGCCAACAATGATCAACGAAATCAAGAAAGACGCCCAGGCGCGTATGCAGAAATCCCTGGAATCCTTGAGCCACGCCTTTGGCCAGATCCGTACTGGCAAGGCGCACCCAAGCATCCTGGGCAGCGTGATGGTGCCTTACTACGGTTCCGACACCCCGCTGAGCGGTGTGGCCAACGTGACCGTGAAGGATTCGCGTACCCTGCAAGTTGTTGCCTTCGAGCGCAACATGCTCGCCGCCGTCGACAAGGCTATCCAGAGTGCCGGCCTGAACCTCAACCCGACCAACCTGGGCGAGTTGCTGCTGATCTCCATGCCAGCCCTGACCGAAGAAACCCGCAAGGGCTTCACCAAGCAGGCGCGCAGTGCTGCTGAGGATGCGCGCGTTGCCGTGCGTAACATCCGCCGCGATGCGCTGGGCGACCTGAAGAAGCTGGTCAAGGACAAGGAAATCAGCGAAGACGAAGAACGCCGCGCCGTCGCTGATATCGACAAGCTGACCAAGGACGCCGAAGCCCAGATCACCAAGGCGACCGAAGAAAAAGAAAAGGACCTGATGGCCGTATAAGGGGTCAGGACGCCTTCATGGAAAAGACCAAGCAGACTGTGCCCTCCGTGGTGCCGCGCCATGTCGCGATCATCATGGATGGGAATAATCGCTGGGCGAAAAAACGCTTTATGCCGGGTGTTGCCGGGCATAAAGCGGGTGTTGACGCGGTAAGGGCGGTGATTGAGGTGTGCGCCGAGGCCAAGGTCGAAGTATTGACCTTGTTCGCGTTCTCAAGTGAGAACTGGCAGCGACCCGCCGATGAAGTCAGTGCCTTGATGGACCTGTTCTTCAAGGCTCTGCGTCGTGAGGCCAAGCGCCTCAACGACAACAACATCAGTCTGCGTATCATCGGTGATCGCTCGCGGTTCCATCCGGAGCTGCAAGCTGCCATGCGCGAAGCCGAGGCCATCACTGCCGGTAGTAACCGTTTTGTGTTGCAGATCGCAGCCAACTACGGTGGCCAGTGGGATATTGCCCAGGCTGCGCAGCGGCTGGCTCGCGAAGTGCAGGCCGGCCATCTGCGCCCGGACGACATCACGCCCCAACTGTTGCAAACCTGTCTGGTGACCGGCGACCTGCCGTTGCCGGACTTGTGCATTCGCACCGGTGGCGAGCATCGCATCAGCAATTTCCTGCTGTGGCAGCTGGCCTACACCGAGCTGTACTTCTCCGACCTGTTCTGGCCGGACTTCAAACACGATGCCATGCGTAATGCACTGGCTGATTTCGCTTCCCGTCAGCGTCGCTTCGGTAAAACGAGCGAGCAGATCGAAGCTGGAGCCCGGGTTTAAATGCTTAAACAACGAATCATCACGGCGCTGATCCTGCTGCCGATTGCCTTGTGCGGTTTTTTCCTGCTCGACGGTTCCGGCTTTGCGCTGTTCATCGGCCTGGTTGTGACCCTTGGTGCGTGGGAGTGGGCGCGCCTGGCAGGCTTCGTCAACCAGTTGCCGCGTGTGGCCTATGCCGCCTTGGTCGCGCTGTTGTTGTTCTTCATGTACATCCTGCCGGACATCGCGCCCTGGGTGCTGGGGGCTGCAGTGTTGTGGTGGGCGTTGGCGACTTTCCTGGTGCTCACCTATCCGCGCACCAGTAGCCAGTGGTCCAGCGTGGCCTGCAAGCTGGTGATTGGCCTGGCGATCCTCTTGCCGGCCTGGCAAGGGCTGGTGGAGATCAAGCGTTACCCGCTGGGCAACGAATTGATCCTGGCTGTGATGGTGTTGGTATGGGGCGCCGACATTGGTGCCTACTTCTCGGGGAGAGCCTTTGGCAAACGCAAGCTGGCCCCGGCCGTAAGTCCTGGCAAGAGCTGGGAAGGCGTATACGGCGGCCTGGCCTTGACGCTGCTGATCACCCTGGTGGTCGGTGTGGTGCGTGACTGGTCGGTAAAGGAAGTGCTCCTGGCCTTGCTGGGGACGGCTATTGTCGTCTTCGTCTCGGTGGTGGGCGACCTTACCGAGAGCATGTTCAAACGCCAGGCGGGCATCAAGGACAGCAGTAACCTGCTGCCAGGCCATGGCGGTGTGCTTGACCGTATCGACAGCCTCACAGCTGCGCTGCCTATTTTTGCCGTGCTGTTGTGGATGATCGCTTCGTGAGCCGCCTGCAGCAGGTTACGGTGCTGGGCGCGACCGGCTCGGTCGGGCTCAGTACCCTTGATGTCATTGCGCGTCACCCCGATCGCTATCAGGTTTTCGCCCTGACCGGCTTCACGCGTTTGCGCGAGTTGCTGGCCTTGTGCGTGCGTCACTCGCCGCGCTTTGCCGTGGTGCCGGAAGCTGCTGCGGCTCGCAGTCTGCAGGATGATCTGCGGGCTGCCGGGCTGGCCACTCAGGTATTGGTTGGCGAGGCAGGCTTATGCCAGGTCTCGGCCGATGCGGACGTGGATACCGTAGTGGCGGCGATTGTCGGTGCGGCAGGTTTGCGTCCGACCTTGGCGGCAGTCGATGCTGGCAAGAAAATCCTGCTGGCCAACAAAGAAGCCTTGGTCATGTCCGGCGCACTCTTTATGCAAGCGGTGCGTAAGAGCGGAGCGGTGCTGCTGCCTCTGGACAGCGAGCACAACGCCATCTTCCAGTGCATGCCCGGTGATTTTGCCCGCGGCTTGAGCCAGGTCGGCGTGCGCCGGATTCTGCTGACGGCATCGGGTGGGCCATTCCGCCAGACTCCGTCGGTCGAGCTGGACCATGTGTCTCCCGATCAGGCATGCGCCCACCCGAACTGGTCCATGGGGCGCAAAATCTCCGTGGATTCGGCGAGCATGATGAACAAGGGCCTGGAGTTGATCGAGGCATGCTGGCTGTTCGATGCGCGGCCTGACCAGGTTGAGGTGGTCATTCACCCGCAAAGTGTGATCCATTCCCTGGTCGATTACGTGGATGGTTCGGTGTTGGCGCAATTGGGTAACCCGGACATGCGCACACCGATCGCCAACGCCTTGGCGTGGCCTGAGCGGATTGATTCCGGCGTAGCGCCGTTGGACTTGTTTGCAATCGCGCGCCTGGACTTCGAAGCCCCGGACGAGCAGCGTTTCCCTTGTTTGCGCCTGGCGCGGCAAGCGGCCGAGGCGGGTAACAGTGCCCCGGCGATGCTTAACGCGGCCAACGAAGTGGCCGTGGCGGCGTTTCTTGAGCGGCGCATCCGCTTTCCGCAGATCGCGAGTATCATCGAGGACGTCCTGGCGCTTGAGCCGGTAGTGGCAGTGAATGATCTGGAGGAGGTGTTCGAGGCCGACACCAAGGCCCGAGCCCTGGCCGGGCAATGGTTGGATCGCAATGCGGGTTAGGCCGCGGGCAGGTTTGAGTCTTCAGGCATTGGATTGAAATGCGGAGAAATTAGATGAGTGCGCTCTACATGATTGTCGGCACCCTGGTTGCTCTGGGTGTGTTGGTGACCTTCCACGAATTCGGCCACTTCTGGGTGGCGCGTCGTTGCGGCGTCAAGGTATTGCGCTTTTCCGTCGGTTTCGGCATGCCGTTGTTGCGCTGGCATGATCGCCGCGGCACTGAGTTTGTCATTGCTGCTATCCCGTTGGGCGGCTACGTCAAGATGCTCGATGAGCGCGAAGGCGAAGTGCCTGCAGACCAGCTGGACCAATCCTTCAATCGCAAGACCGTTCGTCAGCGTATTGCGATTGTTGCGGCGGGGCCGATTGCCAACTTCCTGTTGGCGATGGTGTTCTTCTGGGTCTTGGCCATGCTGGGCAGCCAGCAGGTGCGCCCGGTCATTGGTGCGGTCGAAGCCGACAGCATTGCAGCCAAGGCCGGCCTGACGGCTGGGCAGGAAATTGTATCCATTGATGGCGAACCCACCACAGGGTGGGGCGCGGTCAATTTGCAGTTGGTGCGTCGCCTGGGTGAAAGCGGCACCGTCAATGTGGTAGTGCGTGACCAGGACTCCAGCGCCGAAACCCCGCGGGCATTGGCGCTGGACCATTGGCTCAAGGGCGCCGATGAGCCCGATCCGATCAAATCCCTGGGGATCCGCCCTTGGCGTCCGGCCTTGCCGCCGGTGCTGGCCGAGCTTGATCCAAAGGGTCCGGCCCAGGCTGCTGGCCTGAAAACCGGTGATCGCCTGTTGGCCCTTGATGGCCAGGCACTGGGTGACTGGCAGCAGGTGGTCGACCTGGTGCGTGTGCGCCCTGATACCAAAATTGTGCTGAAAGTTGAGCGCGAGGGTGCTCAAATCGACGTCCCCGTGACCCTGTCGGTGCGAGGCGAAGCCAAGGCGGCCGGGGGTTACCTGGGGGCCGGGGTCAAAGGTGTCGAATGGCCGCCATCGATGGTGCGAGAGGTCAGCTACGGGCCTTTGGCAGCGATTGCAGAGGGCGCGAAACGCACCTGGACCATGAGCGTGCTGACCCTCGAATCCCTCAAGAAAATGTTGTTCGGTGAGCTCTCGGTAAAAAACTTGAGTGGACCGATAACCATTGCTAAAGTGGCGGGCGCTTCTGCCCAGTCGGGTGTCGCGGATTTCCTGAATTTCCTGGCTTATCTGAGTATTAGCCTTGGGGTTCTGAATTTGCTGCCCATTCCAGTATTGGATGGGGGGCATCTGCTGTTTTATCTGGTCGAGTGGGTGCGTGGTCGCCCCTTGTCGGATCGGGTGCAGGGTTGGGGGATACAGATTGGTATCAGTTTGGTGGTCGGGGTGATGTTGTTAGCCCTGGTCAACGATCTGGGACGTCTGTAACGCTTCGCTGAATTGCGAATCTGCCGCATTTTGCGGCAGTTTGTTTATTGCCAGTTGGAATAAGAAAGGACTTCATGAAACGTCTGCTGCTAACTGCGGTTCTCACCGTATTGATGATCGCCGAAGTTCACGCCGAGTCCTTCACCATCTCCGATATTCGCGTCAATGGCCTCCAGCGGGTCTCCGCGGGTAGCGTCTTTGGTGCCTTGCCGTTGAACGTCGGGGAACAGGCGGATGATCGTCGCCTGGTGGAATCCACTCGTGCGCTGTTCAAAACCGGGTTCTTTCAAGATATCCAACTGGGTCGCGAAGGCAACGTCCTGGTCATCACGGTCGTCGAGCGACCTTCCGTCGCCAGTATCGCGATCGAAGGTAACAAGGCCATCTCCACTGAGGACCTGATGAAGGGCCTTAAGCAATCGGGCCTGGCCGAGGGCGAGATCTTCCAGCGCGCGACCCTTGAGGGTGTGCGTAACGAACTGCAACGCCAGTACGTTGCCCAGGGCCGCTACTCCGCGACCGTGGAAACCGAAGTGATCCCCCAGCCTCGTAACCGTGTAGGCCTGAAGGTCAACATCAACGAAGGTACCGTCGCCGCCATCCAGCACATCAACGTGGTGGGCAACACCAAGTTCGCCGATGACGACCTGATTGACCTGTTCGAACTCAAGACCACCAACTGGCTGTCGTTCTTCAAGAACGATGACAAGTATGCCCGTGAAAAGCTCTCCGGTGACCTGGAACGCCTGCGCTCCTACTACCTGGACCGTGGCTACATCAACATGGACATCGCTTCGACCCAGGTGTCCATCACCCCGGACAAGAAGCACGTCTACATCACCGTCAACGTCAACGAAGGCGAGAAGTACAAGGTTCGTGACGTCAAGCTCAGCGGCGACCTGAAAGTGCCTGAAGACCAGGTCAAGTCCCTGTTGCTCGTGCAGAAGGACCAGGTGTTCTCGCGCAAGCTGATGACCACCACGTCCGAACTGATCACCCGCCGCCTGGGTAACGAAGGTTATACCTTCGCCAACGTCAACGGCGTGCCGACCCCGAATGATGAAGACCACACCGTGGACATCACCTTCGTCGTCGATCCTGGCAAGCGTGCCTACGTCAACCGTATCAACTTCCGTGGCAACACCAAGTCTGCGGACGAAGTGCTGCGTCGCGAAATGCGTCAGATGGAAGGTGGCTGGGCTTCGACTTACCTGATCGACCAGTCCAAGACCCGTCTTGAACGCCTGGGCTTCTTCAAGGAAGTCAACGTCGAAACCCCGGCCGTACCGGGTGTGGATGACCAGGTAGACGTGAACTACGCCGTTGAAGAACAAGCCTCGGGTTCGATCACCGCCAGCGTCGGTTTCGCCCAGAGTGCCGGTTTGATCCTGGGTGGTTCCATCACGCAGAACAATTTCCTGGGTACCGGTAACCGTGTGTCCATCGGCCTGACCCGCAGCGAATACCAGAGCCGATACAACTTCGGCTACACCGACCCCTACTGGACTGCAGACGGTGTGAGCCTGGGCTACAACGCCTTCTATCGCACCACCGACTACAAAGACCTCGATGTTGACGTTGCAAGCTATGCGATCGACAGCCTGGGCGCCGGTGTCAACGTGGGTTACCCGATCAGCGAGACCTCGCGCCTGACCTTCGGCCTCACAGCCCAGCAGGATGAGATCAAGACCGGTGTGTACACCGTGGACGAAATCTTCGACTTCACCCGTCGTGAAGGCGACAAGTTCCTGAACTTCAAGGCGTCTGCCGGTTGGTCCGAGTCGACCCTGAACAAAGGTGTACTGGCAACCCGCGGCCACTCCCAGAGCCTGACCGCGGAAGTCACTACGCCGGGCAGCGACCTGTCGTTCTTCAAGCTCGACTACCGCGGCCAGTTGTTCCAGCCGTTGAGCGATAACTACACCATGCGCCTGCACACAGAGTTGGGCTATGGCGACGGCTATGGTTCGACCAATGGCTTGCCGTTCTATGAAAACTACTATGCAGGTGGTTTCAACTCGGTACGTGGCTTCAAGGACAGTACCTTGGGTCCGCGTGGCACGCCGAGCCGTGGCCAGGCCTTTACAGGTAACCAGGGTACGCAAGTGGACTCCGACAACGACCCGCTTCCTTTCGGTGGTAACGTGCTGATCCAGGGTGGTGCCGAAATTCTGTTCCCGCTGCCATTCGTAAAAGATCAGCGTTCCCTGCGTACTTCGGTCTTCTGGGACGTGGGTAACGTGTTTGACTCCAAGTGCGATCAGATCACCAACCCAAGTGGCGTGAAGTCCAACACTCAGTGCAACGACGTGAGCCTCAGCAACCTGGCGAGCTCTGTTGGCGTGGGTGTGACCTGGGTGACTGCGCTGGGCCCGTTGAGCTTTGCTCTGGCCATGCCGATCAAGAAACCGGATAACGCTGAAACCCAGATTTTCCAATTCTCCCTCGGCCAGACGTTCTAAGCGTCTGACCTAAGATAACGACAACGGATTCTGTAGGAGTACATCGTGCGTAAGTTGACTCAATTGGTCTTGCTGGCCACTGTGCTGGTCACCACCCCGGCCTTCGCCGAAATGAAAATCGCGGTCCTGAACTATCAGATGGCCCTGCTGGAGTCCGATGCGGCCAAGCGATACGCCGTGGATGCCGAGAAGAAATTCGGTCCGCAACTGACCAAGCTCAAGACGCTGGAAAGCAGCGCCAAGGGTATCCAGGACCGCCTTGTAGCCGGTGGCGACAAGATGCAGCAAGGCGAGCGCGAGCGTCTGGAGCTTGAATTCAAGCAAAAGGCCCGTGACTACCAGTTCCAATCCAAGGAGCTGAACGAAGCCAAGGCTGTGGCCGACCGCGAAATGCTCAAGCAGCTCAAGCCGAAATTGGACAGCGCTGTGGAAGAAGTCATCAAGAAGGGTGCCTTTGACCTGGTGTTCGAGCGTGGCGCCGTGATCGACGTCAAGCCTCAATACGACATCACCCGCCAGGTGATCGAGCGCATGAACCAGCTGAAGTAAACCATGACAGCGACTATCAAGCTCGGCGAGTTGGCCGAGTTCCTGGGGGCCACCTTGCGTGGCTCCAAGGAGAAAGAAATCACTGGGCTAGCCACCTTGCAGGAGGCTGGCCCAGCTCAGTTGAGCTTCCTCGCAAATCCTCAATACCGTAAATACCTGGTCGACTGCCAGGCCGCAGCCGTGTTGCTGAAGGCCGCCGACGCCGAAGGGTTTACCGGGGACGCGCTGGTGGTGGCCGACCCGTACCTGTCGTACGCCAAGGCGTCGCACCTGTTCGATCCCAAGCCGAAGGCGGCCGGCGGTATTCACCCGTCTGCCGTGATCGCCGATGATGCCCAGGTTGATCCTGCCGCCAGCATCGGTGCATTCGCCGTGATCGAAAGCGGGGCGCGTATTGGTGCTGGTGTCACCGTGGGTGCCCACTGCTTTATCGGTGCACGCTGTGAAATTGGTGCTGATGGTTGGCTGGCTCCCCGCGTGACCCTCTACCACGATGTGCGTATTGGTCGGCGTGTGGTCATTCAGTCCGGTGCTGTTATCGGCGGCGAAGGCTTTGGCTTTGCCAACTCCAAAGGTGTCTGGCACAAGATCGCCCAGGTCGGTGGCGTATTGATCGGCGATGATGTGGAGATTGGCGTGAACACCGCCGTGGATCGCGGGGCCCTGGCTGATACCGTGATCGGTAACGGTGTGAAGCTCGATAACCAGATCCAGATCGCCCACAACGTACAGATTGGCGATCACACCGCCATGGCGGCCTGCGTGGGCATCTCCGGCAGCACCAAGATCGGCAAGCATTGCATGCTCGCCGGTGGCGTAGGGCTGGTGGGGCATATCGATATTTGCGACAACGTCTTCATCACCGGCATGACCATGGTGACCCACTCGATCACAGAGCCAGGGGCCTACTCGTCCGGTACCGCGATGCAACCTGCGGCCGAATGGCGCAAGAGCGCCGCGCGTTTGAGGAAGATCGACGACATGGCACGACGTATCAAACAGCTTGAAAAGCGTGTCGGGGACGTGACCCCTGGCGGTAATGCTTCATCAGAAGGCTGATACCATTTCCATATCAAGTGTGCGCAGCCGCTAGACGGCCTCCTTGATTTGCTAGCGGGGCGTGCGCCTGGTGCGCCCGCCCCCAATCTTTATTACAGGCTTCCCCCCGAAATGATGGACATCAACGAGATTCGCGAATACCTGCCTCACCGTTACCCGTTCCTGCTGGTGGACCGCGTAGTGGACCTCAATGTCGAGGAAAAGCGCATTCGTGCCTACAAGAATGTCAGCATCAACGAACCATTCTTCAATGGTCACTTTCCTGCGCATCCAATCATGCCAGGTGTGTTGATCATCGAAGCCATGGCCCAGGCTGCCGGTATCCTTGGTTTCAAAATGCTCGACCTCAAGCCTGCTGACGGCACGCTTTACTATTTCGTGGGTTCGGACAAGCTGCGTTTTCGCAACCCGGTCACCCCGGGTGACCAGTTGATCCTGGAAGCCAAGTTCATCAGTTGCAAACGCCAGATCTGGAAGTTCGAATGCCAGGCCTCGGTAGATGGCAAGCCGGTGTGCTCTGCCGAGATCATCTGTGCGGAACGCAAACTATGAGTTTGATTGACCCTCGCGCAATCATCGATCCGTCGGCCGTACTGGCCGCCGACGTTGAGGTCGGCCCTTGGTCGATCGTCGGCGCAGGTGTGGAAATCGGCGAGGGGACTGTCATCGGGCCGCACGTGATCCTCAAGGGTCCGACCCGTATTGGCAAACACAATCGCATCTACCAGTTTTCCTCGGTAGGCGAAGACACCCCGGACATGAAGTACAAGGGTGAAGAAACACGCCTGGTAATCGGTGACCACAATATTATCCGTGAAGGCGTCACCATTCACCGTGGCACCGTGCAGGATCGCGCCGAAACCACCTTGGGTGATCACAACCTGGTCATGGCCTATGCGCACATCGGCCATGACAGCGTGATCGGCAATCATTGCATCCTGGTCAACAACACTGCGTTGGCAGGCCATGTGCACGTTGATGACTGGGCGATCCTTTCCGGCTTCACCCTGGTACATCAATACTGCCATATCGGCGCCCACAGCTTTTCCGGTATGGGCACCGCCATCGGCAAGGATGTCCCGGCATTCGTGACGGTGTTCGGCAATCCTGCCGAAGCCCGCAGCATGAATTTTGAAGGCATGCGTCGTCGTGGTTTCAGCGAAGAAGCCATCCACGCCCTGCGCCGTGCCTACAAGACGGTTTACCGCCAAGGGTTGACCGTGGAGCAGGCCCTGGCCGAGTTGGCCGAGCCTGCCACGCAGTTCCCGGAAGTCGCGGTATTCCGTGATTCTATCCAGACCTCGACTCGCGGCATCACCCGCTGATCATGGCCACTCTGCGTATTGCGCTCGTGGCCGGTGAAGCTTCCGGCGATATCCTGGGTGCTGGCTTGATGCGCGCGCTCAAGGCCCAGCATCCGGCGGTGGAATTTATCGGGGTCGGCGGCCCGTTGATGCAGGCCGAAGGCCTGACCTCCTATTTCCCCATGGAGCGCCTGTCGGTCATGGGGCTGGTGGAAGTCTTGGGGCGCCTGCGTGAGCTGCTGGCTCGCCGCAAGCTGCTGATCAAGACGCTGATCGAAGAAAAACCTGACGTCTTTATCGGCATCGATGCGCCGGACTTCACGCTCAATATCGAACTCAAGTTGCGCCAGGCCGGGATCAAGACCGTGCACTACGTCAGCCCATCCGTGTGGGCGTGGCGCCAGAAGCGTGTGTTGAAAATCCGCGAAGGCTGCGACCTGATGTTGACCTTGCTTCCATTCGAAGCCCGGTTCTACGAGGAGAAGGGCGTGCCGGTGCGGTTTGTCGGCCACACCCTGGCGGACGCCATTCCCTTGCAGGCTGATCGTGCGGCTGCGCGCGCCGAGCTGGGCTTGCCCGATGGCCCGTTGGTGGCGTTGATGCCGGGCAGTCGTGGCGGTGAGGTGGGGCGCTTGGGTGCGTTGTTTTTTGATGCTGCCGAACGTCTTCAGGCGCAAAAGCCGGGAATCCGCTTTGTGCTGCCTTGCGCCAGTCCACAACGTCGTGCACAGATCGAAACCCTGCTGGAAGGTCGCAACCTGCCGTTGACCCTGCTCGATGGCCAGTCCCACCTGGCCCTGGCAGCCTGCGATGCGGTGTTGATCGCCTCGGGCACTGCCACGCTTGAGGCCTTGCTGTACAAGCGGCCGATGGTCGTGGCCTATCGCCTGGCGCCACTGACCTTCTGGATCCTCAAGCGCATGGTCAAGAGCCCTTACATTTCCTTGCCCAACCTGCTGGCCCAGCGCCTGCTGGTGCCGGAGTTGTTGCAGGACGATGCAACGCCCGAAGCGCTTGCGCAAACCCTACTACCCTTGATTGACGGCGGCGAAGAGCAGACCCGTGGTTTCGACGATATTCATCGCACGTTACGCCGTGATGCCTCGAACCAGGCGGCCGACGCCGTGTTGACCCTGATCGGCCATAAACAGGAAGCCTTATGACCATGCAAATGGGCCTGGATTTCAGTCTCGTCGCCCAAGCCCACGAACTGGTGGCGGGTGTTGACGAAGTCGGGCGCGGCCCGCTGTGTGGCGCAGTGGTCACGGCGGCGGTGATCCTTGATCCGAACCGCCCGATCCTGGGGCTCAACGATTCGAAGAAGCTCACCGAAGCCCGTCGCGAAAAGCTCTATGACGAGATCTGTGAGAAAGCCTTGAGCTGGCATATCGCCCGGGCTGAAGTCGAAGAAATCGACGAGCTGAATATCCTGCACGCCACCATGCTGGCGATGCAGCGCGCTGTGGAAGGGCTGCACATCACCCCGAAAATGGCGATGATCGACGGTAACCGCTGCCCCAAACTGACAATGCCGTCCGAAGCGGTGGTCAAGGGCGATAGCAAGGTTCCCGCCATTGCCGCCGCCTCGATCCTGGCCAAGGTCAGCCGCGACCGTGAAATGGCCGCGTTCGAATTGATCTATCCCGGTTACGGTATTGGTGGCCATAAAGGCTACCCGACGCCCGTTCATCTGGAAGCCCTGGCTCGGCTCGGCCCCACCCCGATCCATCGCCGCTCGTTTGCCCCGGTGCGCCAGGCTTATGAGGCCCGTGAAAGTCTGATCGAGGTATAGCAGCAAGGCTGATGTTTTTACCCAGGCCCGGTACAATCCGGGCCTTGTTGTTTTCATGTATCAAGACAGGATCACTATGCCGGCTTCATTCGTTCATCTACGCCTGCACACTGAGTACTCCCTGGTCGACGGCCTGGTACGGATCAAACCGCTGGTCAAAACCCTGGTGGGCATGAACATGCCTGCGGTTGCGGTTACCGACCAGAACAACATGTGTTCCCTGGTCAAGTTCTACAAGAACGCCATGGGCGCCGGCATCAAGCCAATCTGCGGCGCCGATCTGTGGCTGTCCAACAAAGACCCGGATAACCCCCTGAGCCGCATCAGCCTGCTGGCGATGAACGGCGTGGGTTATCGCAACCTCACCGAACTGATCTCCCGTGGCTTTATCGATGGTCAGCGCAACGGCTCGATCATCATCGAGCGCGAGTGGGTGGCCGAAGCCAGCGAAGGCCTGATCATGCTCTCGGCGGCCAAAGAGGGCGAAATCGGTATCGCGCTGCTGGGCGGCAACCCTCAGGAAGCCGAAGTGCTGGCGCGTGAGTGGATGCAGGTGTTCCCAGGCCGGTTCTACCTGGAAGTCCAGCGCACCAACCGCCCCAACGATGAAGAGCATCTGCACGCTGCCGTAGCCCTGGCCGATAAGCTGGGTGCGCCGCTGGTGGCGACCAATGATGTGCGCTTTATCAAGAAAGAAGATTTCGAAGCCCACGAGACCCGCGTGTGCATCGGCGAAGGCCGGGCCCTGGACGACCCGCGTCGCTCGAAGAACTACAGCGAAGAGCAGTACCTCAAAAGCGCCGAGGAAATGGCGGAGCTGTTCAGCGACTTGCCCGAGGCCCTGGAAAACTCCGTCGAGATCGCCAAGCGCTGCAATATTGAAGTGAAGCTGGGCAAGCACTTTTTGCCCAACTTCCCGATTCCCGATGGCATGACCATCGACGAATACTTTCGCAAAGTGTCGTTCGATGGCCTGGAGGAACGCCTCAGCGTCCTGCTGCCCAAGGACACCACCGAGGACTACGAAGCCAAGCGCCAGGTGTATGTCGATCGGTTGAATTTCGAGCTGGATATCATCATCCAGATGGGGTTTCCCGGTTACTTCCTGATCGTAATGGACTTTATCCAGTGGGCCAAAAACAACGGCGTGCCGGTAGGTCCGGGCCGGGGGTCAGGTGCTGGCTCGCTGGTGGCTTACGTACAGAAGATTACCGACCTCGACCCGCTGGAATATGACCTGCTGTTCGAACGTTTCCTGAACCCGGAACGGGTATCCATGCCCGACTTCGACGTCGACTTCTGCATGGATGGTCGTGACCGCGTCATTGAATACGTGGCCGAGAAATACGGCCGCAACGCAGTAAGTCAGATCATCACCTTCGGTTCCATGGCCGCCAAAGCGGTAATCCGCGACGTGGCGCGGGTGCAGGGCAAGTCCTACGGTTTGGCGGACCGCCTGTCGAAGATGATCCCGTTCGAAGTCGGCATGACCCTGGAAAAAGCCTACGAGCAGGAAGAAATCCTGCGCGACTTCATCAAGGTCGATGAAGAAGCCGCCGAAATCTGGGACATGGCGCGCAAGCTCGAAGGCGTGGTGCGTAACGTCGGTAAACACGCCGGTGGTGTGGTTATTGCGCCGACCAAGCTCACCGACTTTTCGCCGATCTATTGCGATGAAGAAGGCGACGGCCTGGTCACCCAGTTCGACAAGGACGACGTGGAGGCCGCCGGCCTGGTGAAGTTCGACTTCCTCGGCCTGCGGACCCTGACGATCATCGACTGGGCACTCAAGACCATCAACCGCGACCGTGCCAAGGTCGGCGAAGAACCGCTGGATATCGCGTTTATCCCGCTGGACGACAAACCGACCTATAGCCTGCTGCAAAAAGCCGAAACCACCGCAGTGTTCCAGCTTGAATCCCGGGGTATGAAGGAGCTGATCAAAAAGCTCAAGCCCGACTGCCTGGAAGACTTGATCGCACTGGTGGCCCTGTTCCGTCCGGGCCCGCTGCAATCGGGCATGGTGGATGACTTCATCAACCGTAAACACGGCCGGGCCGAGCTGGCTTACCCGCATTCCGACTATCAGTATGAAGGCCTCAAGCCCGTACTGGCGCCGACCTACGGCATCATCCTGTACCAGGAACAGGTGATGCAGATCGCCCAGGTGATGGCCGGCTACACCCTCGGCGGTGCGGACATGCTGCGTCGCGCCATGGGTAAGAAAAAGCCCGAGGAAATGGCCAAGCAGCGCGGCGGTTTCATTGAAGGTTGCGCCACCAACAACATCGATGCCGACCTGGCCGGTAACATCTTCGACCTGGTAGAAAAGTTCGCCGGTTATGGCTTCAACAAATCCCACTCCGCCGCCTATGGCCTGGTGTCGTACCAGACCGCCTGGTTGAAAGCCCACTATCCGGCACCATTCATGGCGGCGGTACTCTCGGCGGATATGCACAACACCGACAAGGTCGTGACCTTGATCGAGGAAGTGCGCACCATGAAGCTGCGCCTCGACGCGCCGGACGTGAACGCTTCGGAGTTCAAGTTCACGGTGAACGACGAAGGCCGCATCATCTATGGCCTCGGCGCGATCAAAGGCGTGGGCGAAGGCCCGGTCGAGGCCATTACCGAAGCGCGTCAGGACGGGCCGTTCAAGGACCTGTTCGACTTTTGCGCACGCGTTGACCTCAAACGCATCAACAAGCGTACCCTCGATGGCCTGATCCGCAGCGGCGCACTCGACCGTCTTGGCCCGTATTTTCATGATGAGCCGAAGGCTTACCAGGCCAATATCGACCGCAACCGTGCGGTGCTGCTGACCGCCATGGAAGAGGCGATCAAGGCCGCCGAACAGACCGCCCGTACCCATGACAGCGGCCACGCCGACCTGTTTGGCGGGCTGTTCGTCGAAGAAGATGCGGATGTCTACGCGAATCACCGCAAGGCCAAGGAGCTGACTCTGAAGGAACGCCTCAAGGGTGAAAAAGACACCTTGGGCCTGTACCTCACCGGTCACCCGATTGACGAGTACGAAGGCGAAATCCGCCGTTTTGCACGCCAGCGCATCATCGACCTCAAACCGGCGCGGGATACCCAGACCGTCGCCGGTATGATCATTGCCCTGCGGGTGATGAAAAATAAGAAGGGCGACAAGATGGGCTTCATCACCCTCGATGACCGCTCGGGCCGCATCGAAGCGTCATTGTTTGCCGACGCGTTTCATTCCGCCCAGTCGCTGTTGCAGACCGACGCCATGGTGGTGGTGGAAGGGGAGGTCAGCAATGATGACTTCTCCGGTGGCCTGCGCCTGCGCATCAAGCGCGTGATGAGCATGGAAGACGCCCGCACCAACCTGGCCGAAAGCCTGCGCCTGAAGGTCAAGACCGAAGCGCTTAAGGGCGATCAGCTACGCTGGTTGGGTGACCTGCTAAAACGCCATCGTGGCGCATGCCCGGTGACCATGGAGTACACCGGCAGCGATGCCAAGGCCATGTTGCAGTTTGGTGAGACGTGGCGAATTGATCCCGCTGATGGCTTGATTCAAGCTTTGCGTGACCAGTTCGGGCGAGACAACGTCTTCCTCCAATACCGTTGACGGTCAGATAGATCTGATCTCGACTAAACATTTAATCTCGACCTAAACGCGCCTCTCCCTTAAGGTAGGGCGCGAATAGACAACCGGCTGGCCAGGCACCCCTTGGCCGTCGACCCAAGACGGACGCTTATGAACCCGAATTTTCTTGATTTCGAACAGCCGATCGCTGACCTGCAAGCCAAGATCGAAGAGCTGCGCCTGGTCGGCAATGACAATTCGCTGAACATCGGTGATGAAATCGCTCGCCTGCAAGACAAGAGCAGCACGCTCACCGAAGACATCTTCGGCAAGCTGACCAGCTGGCAGATCGCGCGCCTGGCTCGCCACCCGCGCCGTCCCTACACCCTGGACTACATCGAACACATCTTCACCGAGTTCGACGAGTTGCACGGCGACCGTCACTTCTCGGACGACGCAGCCATCGTGGGCGGCATCGCTCGCCTGGACGACCAGCCGGTGATGGTGATCGGTCACCAGAAAGGCCGTGAAGTGCGCGAGAAAGTACGCCGCAACTTCGGTATGCCGCGCCCGGAAGGCTATCGCAAGGCGTGCCGCCTGATGGAAATGGCCGAGCGCTTCAAGATGCCGATCCTGACCTTCATCGACACGCCGGGTGCCTACCCGGGTATCGACGCCGAAGAGCGCAACCAGAGCGAAGCGATTGCCTGGAACCTGCGCGTCATGGCGCGCCTGAAAACCCCGATCATCGCCACTGTGATTGGTGAAGGTGGTTCCGGCGGTGCCCTGGCCATTGGTGTCTGCGACCAACTGAACATGTTGCAGTACTCGACCTACGCGGTGATCTCGCCGGAAGGTTGTGCCTCGATCCTGTGGAAAACCGCCGAAAAGGCGCCGGACGCTGCCGAAGCCATGGGCATCACCGCCGATCGCCTCAAAGGCCTGGGTATCGTGGACAAGGTCATCGCCGAGCCACTGGGCGGCGCTCACCGTGACCCGGCTGCCGCCGCTGCGACCATCCGTGCCGAGTTGGGGTCGCAACTGGCGATGCTCAAGAAGCTGGATAACGAAGCGCTGCTGGCTCGTCGTTATGAGCGCCTGATGAGCTACGGCCTCTAAGCCGACGCTGTACCCAATGTGGTAGCCGGCTTGTGTGGGAGCTGGCTTGCCGGCGATAGCATCACCTTGGTATCACTGATACCCCGAGGTGCCTGCATCGCAGGCAAGCCCGGCTCCCACATTTGCTTTGTGTATGCTGACGAACGTATTCAAGCTTTGCGGCGGTGACGTGTGATGAAACCAACCCTGCCGGCCACACTCCTGCACACCCTGGCCGACTGGCGCAACGCGCCGGCCTGGCATATCGCATTCTCCGGCGGTCTCGACTCCACCGTTCTGCTGCACCTCCTGGCCTCATTGGCCAAAATCGAAAATCTGCCTCCTGTCAGCGCCGTCCATGTCCACCATGGCCTGCAAGCTGCTGCCGATGCTTGGCCCTCTCATTGCCAATCGGTCTGCGACAGCCTGGGCGTACCTTTGCGCGTCATGCGCGTGCAGGTCAGTCAGGGTGCGAGCCTTGAACGTGCGGCCCGCGAGGCGCGCTACCAAGCGTTCATGCAGGTCCTGGGGGTGGGGGAGGTGCTTTTCACTGGCCAGCATCGCGACGATCAAGCCGAAACCCTGCTGTTTCGCCTGCTGCGTGGCGCCGGTGTACGAGGGCTGGCGGCTATGCCTGAGCATCGCCCCTTGGCACAGGGGTACTTGGTGCGGCCCTTGCTGGCATTTTCCCGTAGCGACCTGGAAGCCTATGCCCATCAGCATCAGTTGCAGTGGATCGAAGACCCCTCCAACGTTGATCCACGGTTTTCCCGCAATTACCTGCGTCACCGCGTACTTCCCACGCTGACGGAACGCTGGCCACAGGCGATCACCCACTTGGCTCGCACGGCTGAACACATGACCGAGGCTCAAGGGCTGCTCGACGAATTGGCGCTGATGGACCTGCAGCGCGCCGATCAGCCTTCTGCGTTTCCCTGGTTGCCTCTGCCGTCCCTGGCGCTTGAACCATTACGCGAGCTATCCGATGCCCGCCAGCGTAACGCCCTGCGGCATTGGCTCACGCCACTGACCCGTTTACCCGACAGCGACCACTGGGCCGGTTGGTATGCCCTGCGCGATGCCAAGAGCGACGCTCAGCCTCTGTGGCGCCTGGCCGACGGCCAAATGCAGCGTAGCGGTGAACGCATCTGGTGGTTGCCCTCAACATGGTCGGAGTTTTCCGACGCATCGGTGAGCTGGCCCGATCCGCAAAATCCACTAGAGTTAACGGGCAATGGTCAACTGAGATTTATCGGCAAGGCCCCCGAAGGCCCGCTGGAGGTGCGTTATCGCCAGGGTGGCGAAATCATCGACGTAGCAGGCCGAGGCCGGCGGGATCTCAAACGTCTGCTGAATGAAAGCGGCATGCCGGGCTTCGCCCGTGGCAGATTGCCGCTGGTCTATCGGGGCGAGCAATTGCTGGCTGTGCCAAGCGTTGCGGGGGCATGGTCCAGGTCGGTGGGTGAGGTGCAATTGGATTGGTTGCCACAGACCTGCGATCAAGGTTTGAGCTGATAGCGCCTTTCCGGTAGACTACGCTCCCTTCTTGATACAACTTCTGTGGATTCGCCTGAATCGCAGTCGTTGCCGATTACCAAGCAGTCTTTGCTGGGCGATTCCAAAAAATGTGTAGCGATCAACGTACCGGTGCTTCATTGCTGGTCTGTCACAACGCGGCGGTTTTTTTGAAAGGTGCACTGTGATTAATGCAGGTGATCGGGGGCTTCGGCCTTCCTTCGCTTTCCCCGGCGGCTCGGACCGCTTTAACGCAGACTTCTAGGGTTTTTCATGACGCGCTACATATTCGTCACGGGCGGTGTTGTTTCTTCATTGGGGAAAGGCATTGCCTCCGCTTCATTGGCGGCCATCCTGGAGGCGCGGGGACTTAAGGTCACCATGCTCAAGCTGGACCCGTACATCAACGTTGACCCGGGCACCATGAGCCCGTTCCAGCACGGTGAAGTGTTCGTCACCCACGACGGCGCCGAGACCGACCTGGACCTGGGCCACTACGAGCGGTTCATCCGCACGACCATGACCCAGAACAACAACTTCACCACCGGCCGTGTCTACGAGCACGTGCTGCGCAAAGAGCGCCGTGGTGACTACCTGGGTGCAACCATCCAGGTGATCCCGCACATCACCGACGAAATCAAGCGCCGCATCATCAAGGGTGCAGGCGATGCCGACGTGGCGATGGTCGAGATCGGTGGCACCGTGGGTGACATCGAGTCCCAACCGTTCCTCGAAGCCATCCGCCAGTTGCGTTTCGAAGTCGGCGCCAAGCGCGCGATGCTGATGCACCTGACACTGGTGCCGTACATCGCCACTGCCGGCGAAACCAAAACCAAGCCTACCCAGCATTCGGTCAAGGAACTGCGTTCCATCGGCCTGCAGCCGGATGTGCTGGTATGCCGCTCCGATCACCCGATCGACATTTCCTCGCGCCGCAAGATCGCGCAGTTCACCAACGTTGAAGAACGTGCGGTGATTGCCCTGGAAGACGCCGACACCATCTACAAGATCCCGGGCATCCTGCATTCCCAGGGGCTGGATGATTTTGTGGTCGAGCGTTTCGGCCTGCAGTGCGGCGGCGCCGACCTGTCCGAGTGGGAAGCGGTTGTCGACGCCAAGCTCAACCCTGAGCATGAAGTCACCATCGCCATGGTCGGCAAGTACATGGAACTGCTGGACGCGTACAAGTCGCTGATCGAAGCGATGAGCCACGCCGGTATCAGCAACCGTACCAAGGTCAACCTGCGCTACATCGACTCCGAAGACATCGAGAACCAAGGCACCGCGCTGCTCGAAGGTGTTGACGCTATCCTCGTTCCCGGCGGTTTCGGCCTGCGTGGCGTGGAAGGCAAGATCACTGCCGTGCAGTACGCCCGTGAAAACAAGGTGCCGTACCTGGGTATCTGCCTGGGCATGCAAGTGGCTGTTATCGAGTTCGCCCGTAACGTGCTGGGCTGGAAAGACGCCAACTCCACCGAGTTCGATCACACCAGCGGCCATCCGGTCGTGGGCCTGATCACCGAGTGGGAAGACGCCACCGGCGCCGTTGAAACCCGCACCGAAACTTCCGACCTGGGCGGCACCATGCGCCTGGGTGCACAAGATTGCCTGCTGGAAGCCGGCTCGCTGGTACACGACTGCTACGGCAAGGACGTGATCGTCGAGCGTCACCGTCACCGTTACGAAGTGAACAACAACCTGCTGCCGCAGATCAAAGAAGCTGGCCTGAAAATCTCCGGCCGCTCCGGTGATGGCAAGCTGGTTGAAGTGGTCGAGGCACCGGATCATCCTTGGTTCGTGGCTTGCCAGTTCCACCCGGAGTTCACCTCGACACCGCGTGACGGTCACCCGTTGTTCAGTGGTTTCGTCAAAGCAGCACTGACGCAACATCAGAAGAAGGCGTAAACCTGATGGCCCAGAAGATCATTCGCGTAGGCGACATCGAGATTGCCAACGACAAGCCCATGGTGCTGTTCGGCGGCATGAACGTGCTGGAAAGCCGCGACATGGCGATGCAGGTGTGTGAAGAGTACGTGCGGGTCACCCAGAAGCTGGGTATTCCTTACGTCTTCAAGGCCAGCTTCGACAAGGCCAACCGTTCGTCCGTGACCTCCTATCGCGGCCCGGGCCTTGAAGAAGGCATGCGGATCTTCCAGGACATCAAGCAAGCCTTCGGCGTGCCGATCATCACCGACGTCCACGAGCCTGAGCAGGCTGCCGTGGTCGCCGAGGTGTGCGACATCATCCAGTTGCCGGCCTTCCTGTCGCGCCAGACCGACCTCGTGGTCGCCATGGCCAAGACCGGCGCGGTGATCAACATCAAGAAAGCCCAATTCCTCGCCCCTCAGGAGATGAAACACATCCTGAGCAAATGCGTGGAAGCGGGTAACGACCAGTTGATCCTTTGCGAGCGGGGTTCGAGCTTCGGCTATAACAACCTCGTGGTGGACATGCTCGGTTTCGGCATCATGAAACAGTTCGAATACCCAGTGTTCTTCGACGTGACCCACGCGCTGCAAATGCCCGGTGGTCGCTCGGACTCCGCTGGCGGGCGACGTGCCCAGGTGACGGACCTGGCCAAGGCGGGCATGAGCCAGTCCCTGGCGGGCCTGTTCCTTGAAGCTCACCCGGACCCGGACAACGCCAAATGTGATGGCCCATGCGCCCTGCGCCTGGACAAGCTGGAGCCATTCCTGGCCCAACTCAAGCAGTTGGACGAGCTGGTCAAGAGTTTTCCGACGGTAGAGACCGCGTAACTGGCATTTCTCCGGTAGAATTTCCCACGCTTTACGCTCAGGCCCCCGGGCCTGAGCCTTGTCGTCTGCAAGCCTGCCCCGTTGTTCCACCCTTGCGGTCGGTCAAAAGATTTCCTTCAGCTGCGTCGTTTTCGTCAACTTTGGAGTGTTTACAACAATGGCAAAAATCGTCGACATCAAAGGTCGTGAAGTTCTCGACTCCCGTGGCAACCCCACCGTCGAAGCCGACGTGCTTCTCGATAACGGCATCATCGGCAGCGCCTGCGCGCCGTCCGGTGCTTCCACCGGTTCGCGCGAAGCGCTGGAACTGCGTGATGGCGACAAGAGCCGTTACCTGGGCAAGGGTGTACTCAAGGCTGTAGCCAACATCAACGGTCCGATTCGTGACCTGTTGCTGGGCAAGGACCCGCTGGACCAGAAAGCTCTGGACCACGCAATGATCAAGCTCGACGGCACTGAAAACAAAGGCAGCCTCGGCGCCAACGCCATCCTCGCGGTATCCCTGGCCGCCGCCAAGGCAGCAGCCCAGGACCAGGACCTGCCGTTGTACGCACACATTGCCAACCTGAATGGCACTCCGGGCGTCTACTCGATGCCGGTGCCGATGATGAACATCATCAACGGTGGCGAGCACGCGGATAACAACGTCGACATCCAGGAATTCATGGTGCAGCCAGTGGGCGCCAAGTCCTTCTCCGAAGGCCTGCGCATGGGCACCGAGATTTTCCATCACCTCAAGGCTGTACTGAAGGCCCGTGGCCTGAGCACTGCCGTGGGTGACGAAGGTGGTTTCGCGCCGAACCTGGCCTCCAACGAAGATGCACTGAAAGTCATCTCCGAAGCAGTGGCCAACGCTGGCTACACGCTGGGCACCGACGTGACCCTGGCCCTGGACTGCGCCGCCAGCGAATTCTATGAAGACGGCAAGTACAACCTGTCCGGCGAAGGCCAGGTGTTCGACTCCGAAGGCTTCGCTGAATACCTCAAGGGCCTGACCCAGCGCTACCCGATCATCTCGATCGAAGACGGCCTGGACGAGTCCGACTGGGATGGCTGGAAAATCCTCACCGACAAGATCGGCGAAAAAATCCAGCTGGTGGGTGACGACCTGTTCGTGACCAACACCAAGATCCTGAAAGAAGGCATCGACAAGAAGATCGCCAACTCGATCCTGATCAAGTTCAACCAGATCGGCACCCTGACCGAAACCCTGGAAGCCATCCAGATGGCCAAGGCCGCGGGCTACACCGCCGTGATCTCCCATCGCTCCGGCGAAACCGAAGATTCCACCATTGCCGACCTGGCCGTGGGTACTTCGGCGGGCCAGATCAAGACCGGTTCCCTGTGCCGTTCCGATCGCGTCTCCAAGTACAACCAATTGCTGCGCATCGAAGAGCAATTGGCAGGTAAGGCCAAGTACAACGGTCGCGGCGAGTTTCGCGGCTAAGCAGTAAATGGTAAAAAGTCGGCGGATTGCGTCGGAAATCTCACGGAAATGTGAATTTCGGCGCTAATCTGCTGACTGACAAGCGCAAGCCTGGGTTTTCCAGGCTTTGTGCTATCAGTTGCTGCAAAAGGTTTGCATGACTGTCTTTATTCAATGGATACCCGGATTTCGATGCGCAGTCCCAATTGGTTGTTCCTCGTCTTGCTCTTGTTGCTGGCTGGCCTGCAGTACCGCCTATGGGTCGGTAATGGCAGCTTTGCGCAGGTGGAAGAGTTGACCCAGCAAATTGCCGACCAGCGTGCCGAAAACGAACGCCTGCTGGAGCGCAACCGTGTCCTCGACGCTGAAGTGCTTGAGCTGAAAAAAGGCACGGAGACCGTTGAAGAGCGGGCTCGTCATGAGTTGGGCATGGTCAAGGAGGGCGAGACCCTCTACCAGTTGGCCCAATGAGCCACGATTTACCGGCCTTCTGGGCCGTGATTCCTGCCGCGGGCGTCGGTGCCCGTATGGCTGCGGACCGTCCCAAGCAGTACCTGCAATTGGGCGGGCGTACTATTCTCGAACACAGCCTCGGCTGTTTTCTCGACCATCCATGCCTCAAGGGCCTGGTGGTCAGTCTTGCAATTGACGATCCTTATTGGCCCACCTTGGCATACGCCAATGACCCGCGTATCCAGCGTGCCGACGGGGGCTCGGAACGTTCCGGCTCGGTACTCAATGCGCTGCTGCAACTCAACGCCCTGGGCGCAAGTGATGACGACTGGGTGTTGGTGCATGACGCTGCGCGGCCTAACCTGAGCCGTGATGACCTCGACAAATTGTTGGCGGAACTGGCTGACGATCCAGTAGGCGGCCTGCTGGCGGTACCGGCACGCGACACCCTCAAGCGTGTCGACAAGCATGGCCGTGTGGTGGACACCATTGATCGCCGCCTGATCTGGCAGGCTTACACGCCGCAGATGTTCCGCCTGGGCGCCTTGCATCGCGCCTTGGCCGACAGCCTGGTGGCCGATGCGGTGATCACCGATGAAGCGTCGGCCATGGAATGGTCCGGGCAGGCACCGCGCCTGATCGAAGGCCGTTCGGACAATATCAAGGTGACTCGGCCGGAAGACTTGGAGTGGTTGAAATTGCGCTGGGTTAACCGGCGGTAACCTGTCAGACCGGGTCTGCTTCATCGCAGCATAGGTATCTATACAACTTTGTAGGCTGTAGCAGCCGACGGTAACCACGATGCGAAGCGAGACGCTCTTGATCTTGATCTGCTTTTGATCTTAGGCGCCCCGTTAAACCACGCTGGCCGGAATTCGACAGGGATTTGGGGGGTAAACCGGCAGGGATGCCGGTTTAGCCGCCCCGCGCCATGGATGGCGCGTGGCGGCGACCCCCCAAATCACTGGCGGATTACGGGCACACCGAGCCTAAGCGAGGTGCCGAGTGGTGGGGCAAGAGCGTTTTGCTTACTTTGCCGCTTTTGCAAAGTGAGCCGCCGTCAGGGCGGAACCCTAAGTGGCCGTTACCGCAGGAATGGATATGTACACGGTCCGACTGTGTTGACTGTCAAGCCGTCTTCGCAGGCAAGCCAGCTCCCACAGTTGGATCGCGGTGCGTCAGTTAGATCAGCGTCGGCTGCCAGGCCGTCGCGGGAGCAAGCTCCCTCGCCACAGGTTTAGCGTCGTACCGAAGTTGTGTAGATACCTATGTTCATCGCAGGCAAGCCAGCTCCCACATTTGATCGCTGCCACATCAAACAACACGTCCAACTGTGGGAGCCGGGCTTGCCCGCGATGAGGCCGGTGCAGACCACCTCAATTCAATGCTTGTACTCCGGCCTCTGCGCCAACCCCACCTTCAAGAAATCCACCAGCTTCCTCACCTTCGGCGACAAATGCCGCTGCTGCGGATACAGCGCCCACACGGCGGTATTCGGCGGTTGATGAGCCTGCAGCAGCGACACCAACGCCCCGCTGTGCAGATGCTCCAGCACGTAGTAATCCGGCAACTGGCACAAGCCCATGCCTTGCAGCGCCGCATCCAGCACCGCTTGCCCACTGTTGCAGCGCCAATTGCCTTGCACACGCTGGGAAAATTCCCGCCCATCCTGGGCCATTTGCCAGATATCCGAGCTGCCAATCAGGCAGTTATGCCGGCTCAACTCCGACAAGCTGTGTGGCCGACCGTACCGTTCGAGGTAGGAGGGGGAGGCGCACAGGTACATGCGCCGAGGCGCCAGGCGGCTGGCGACCATGCGCGAGTCCTGCAGGCGTCCCAGGCGGATGGCCAGGTCGAGGCCTTCATGGACCAGGTCCAGCGAGCGGTTGGTCAACTCGATGTCCACGCGCAGTTGCGGATAGTGCGCCATGAACCGCGTCACCAGCGGCACGATAAAACGTTCGCCATAGGCCACGGCGCAGGTCATGCGCAACATGCCCTTGGGTTCGCTGGTCAGGTCGCCCACCGCCCGCAACGCTTCCTCGCGACCGTCCTGCAGGCGCTGGCAGTGCTGCAGGAAGGTCTGGCCGGCTTCGGTCAAGGTCACCTTGCGCGTACTGCGGTACAGCAACCGTGTTTGCAGGCGTTCTTCCAGGCGTGCCACTTGCCGGCTGACGTGGGAGGACGATACCCCCAACCGTTCGGCCGCCGCCGTGAACTGGCTGCATTCGGCCACCGCGACAAACTCGTCAATGCCTTCCCAGCGGTTCTCCAGCATGCTGATTGTCCCTGTACGGCAATAATGTTTTGCTTTGGTTCGGATTATTCATCAATGGGCGATGTTTTACACTCACTGCCTCAGTTTTTAACCCGATGGAGAAACCCGGATGATCAAGTCCCGTGCCGCCGTAGCCTTCGAAGCCAAGAAGCCCCTTGAGATTGTTGAAGTGGATGTCGCCATGCCCAAGGCTGGCGAGGTGCTGCTGCGGGTAGTTGCGTCCGGCGTGTGCCACACCGACGCCTACACCTTGTCGGGCGCCGACCCGGAAGGCATCTTCCCGTCGATCCTCGGCCATGAAGGCGGCGCAGTGGTGGAAGCCATTGGCGAGGGCGTGACTTCGGTGGCTGTGGGCGATCACGTGATCCCGCTGTACACACCTGAATGCGGCAAGTGCAAGTTCTGCCTGAGTGGCAAGACCAACCTGTGCCAGGCCATTCGCGCCACGCAGGGCAAGGGCTTGATGCCGGATGGCACCACGCGTTTCTCCTACAAGGGCCAGCCGATCTTCCACTACATGGGCACCTCGACGTTCTCCGAGTACACCGTGCTGCCGGAAATCTCTGTGGCCAAGATTCCTAAAGAAGCGCCGTTGGAAAAAGTTTGCCTGCTCGGTTGCGGTGTCACCACCGGCATCGGTGCGGTGATCAACACCGCCAAGGTCAAGCCGGGCGACACCGTGGCCGTCTTCGGCCTGGGCGGTATTGGCCTGTCGGCGATTATCGGTGCGGTCAAAGCCAAGGCCGGGCGTATCATCGCCATCGATATCAACCCGGCCAAGTTCGAAATCGCCAAGCAACTGGGCGCTACCGATTGCATCAACCCGAAGGACTACGACCGCCCGATCCAGGACGTGATTGTCGACCTGACTGACGGCGGCGTGGACTTTTCCTTCGAGTGCATCGGCAACGTACAACTGATGCGTGCGGCCCTTGAGTGCTGCCACAAAGGCTGGGGCGAATCGGTGATCATCGGTGTGGCCGGTGCTGGCCAGGAAATTGCCACTCGCCCATTCCAACTGGTCACCGGGCGCGTCTGGCGTGGGTCGGCGTTTGGTGGTGTGCGCGGTCGTACCGAATTGCCAAGCTACGTGGAAATGGCCCAGACCGGTGAAATCCCGCTGGATACCTTCATCACCCACACCATGGGTCTGGAAGATATCAACAAAGCGTTTGACCTGATGCATGAAGGCAAGAGCATTCGTACCGTCATTCACTTCTGAGGTCGGCCATGAGTCTGGAAAACCTGTCATGCCAGAAGAGCTTCGGCGGCTGGCATAAACGCTACAAGCATCATTCGGATGTGCTCGGTTGCGACATGACCTTCGCGGTCTATCTGCCGCCGCAAGCAGAGCAGGGCGGTAAATTACCGGTGCTGTATTGGCTGTCCGGTCTGACCTGCACCGATGAGAACTTCATGCAGAAAGCCGGCGCCCAGCGCATGGCCGCCGAGTTGGGCTTGATCATCGTTGCACCGGACACCAGCCCCCGTGGCCCCGGTGTGCCGGATGATCCGGACAACGCCTGGGATTTTGGCCTCGGCGCCGGTTTCTACCTCAATGCCACCCAGGAACCCTGGGCCAAGCACTATCGGATGCATGACTACGTGGTGCAGGAGTTACCGGCCTTGGTGGAAGCGCATTTCCCTGCGTCGGATAAACGCGGCATCAGCGGCCACTCCATGGGCGGTCACGGTGCGCTGGTCTGTGCATTGCGCAACCCTGGACGTTACCTGTCGGTGTCGGCGTTTTCGCCGATCAACAACCCGATGGACTGCCCATGGGGTCAGAAAGCCTTTTCCCGTTATTTGGGTGAAGAGCGCTCTAAGTGGCGTGAATGGGATGCCTGCGTGCTGATCAGCGAAGCCTCGGAAAAGCTGCCGCTGTTGGTGGATCAGGGCGATCGCGACGATTTTCTCGCCGTTCAGCTAAAGCCCGAAGCCCTGCTGCAGGCGGCCAAGGCAGCCAACCATCCGCTGGAACTGCGCCTGCAGCCTGGCTACGACCACAGCTACTTTTTCATCGCCAGCTTCATCGAAGACCATTTGCGCCATCATGGGCGTGCTTTGCTCGGTTAATCTGAGGCAAAAGTAGGTAGAATCACGCCCTGAATTAAATCGGGGCGTTTTTTTATGCGTATTGGCCACGGCTACGATGTGCACCGTTTCGCTGAAGGCGATTTCATCACCCTGGGCGGCGTGCGCATTGCACACCACCATGGGTTGCTGGCTCATTCCGACGGCGACGTGGTCCTGCACGCCTTGAGCGATGCCTTGCTCGGCGCGGCTGCATTAGGCGATATCGGCAAGCATTTTCCGGACACCGACCCCACCTTCAAGGGCGCGGACAGCCGTGTGTTGCTGCGCCATGTGGTCGGCCTGATCCATGCCAAGGGCTGGAAGGTCGGCAACGTCGATAACACCATCGTCGCCCAGGCGCCGAAAATGGCCCCCCATATTGAAGCGATGCGCACAGCGATCGCCGAAGACCTGCAAATTGAATTGGATCAAGTCAACGTGAAAGCCACCACCACCGAAAAGCTCGGGTTTACCGGTCGTGAAGAGGGCATTGCGGTGCACTCCGTCGCCTTGTTGCTGCGCGCATGAACGATCTGCAACTGCTGGGCCCGCGGGCCTATGGCGAGGCCCTGGGCAGCGCGGTACTGAAGGCCACGGCCGAAGACTTCCAGGTTGATGAGGTGCTGGACATCCCGCTGACCGGCGATGGCGAGCACCTGTGGCTGTGGGTGGAAAAGCGCGGCTTGAACACTGAGGAAGCCGCACGGCGTATCGCCAAGGCTGCTGGGGTGCCATTGCGCACCGTCAGCTATGCCGGGCTCAAGGATCGTCAGGCCCTGACCCGCCAGTGGTTCAGCGTGCAATTGCCCGGCAAGGCCGACCCGGACATGAGCGGCGCGGAAAACGACACCCTCAAGATCCTTAAAACCGCCCGTCACAAGCGCAAGTTGCAGCGTGGGGCCCATTCGGCCAATGGTTTCACCTTGCGCCTGACCCAACTGGCCGGTGACATCGCTGCCATCGACGCACGTCTGCAGTTGATTGCCCGGCACGGCATCCCCAATTATTTCGGCACCCAGCGGTTTGGCCACAACGGCGGCAATGTGGTGGATGCTCGCGAGTGGGCTGCCCGCAAGGCCCTGCCCGAGCAGCGCAACGTGCGCTCGCGCTTGCTGTCCACGGCTCGCAGTTACCTGTTCAACCAAGTGTTGGCGGCTCGCGTCGCCGACGGTTCATGGCAGCGTGCCCAAGTTGGCGATCTGCTGGCGTTTACCGACAGTCGCAGTTTTTTTCCGGCCGGGGAAGCTGAATGCAGTGACCCGCGCCTGGCGATCCTGGACCTGCATCCCACCGGCCCGCAGTGGGGCGAAGGCGACTCGCCGGCGAAAGGTCTTACGTACGAGCTGGAACAATCTGTCGCCGCTGGCGAAGCAGACCTACGTGATTGGCTGGTGAAGGCGGGAATGAGCCAGGAACGTCGCATTCTGCGACTGCCCATTGGCGGGTTGACGTGGCATTATCCCGGGCCTGACATTCTGCAATTGGAATTCGTCCTGCCGGCCGGATGCTTCGCCACTGTCTTGGTGCGCGAGCTTGTTGATCTGGTGCCGGTGGGGCAGACGGACAGCCCATGCGTATTCTGATATCAAACGATGACGGTGCCACCGCACCCGGTCTTGCCGCGCTCCATGCTGCGCTGCAGGATTACGCCGAGTGCGTGGTGGTTGCCCCCGACCAGGACAAGAGCGGCGCCAGCAGTTCGCTGACGCTCGACCGTCCGCTGCATCCGCGGGTCCTGGCCAATGGCTTTATCAGCGTTAACGGCACCCCCACCGACTGCGTGCACCTGGCGATCAACAGTCTGCTGGAGCACCAGCCAGACCTGGTGGTCTCGGGGATCAACCTGGGCGCCAACCTGGGTGATGACGTGCTGTATTCCGGCACCGTGGCGGCCGCCCTTGAAGGGCGCTTCCTGGGCCGCACCGGCTTCGCCTTTTCCTTTGCTTCGCGGCAACTGGATAACCTGGCGACGGCGGCCTACTACGCGCGCAAGTTGGTGGAGGCCCATGCTTCCCTGGACCTGCCGCCGCGTACGGTGCTCAACGTCAATATCCCCAACTTGCCCCTCGACCATATTCGCGGTATCCAACTCACGCGCCTGGGTCATCGCGCCCGTGCGGCAGCGCCCTTGAAGGTGGTCGACCCTCGCGGCAAGGAAGGGTATTGGATCGCCGCCGCCGGCGACGCCGAAGATGGCGGCGAAGGCACGGACTTTCATGCGGTGATGCAAGGCTATGTCTCCGTTACCCCTCTGCTGTTTGATCGCACCTTCAGTGATGCCTTCAGTGGCCTTGATGGCTGGCTGGAGGGACTGCGTTGATGGCTCGTGAACAAGACGACCTGTTGCGCCGTGGCATCGGGATGACCTCCCAGCGCACCCGGGAGCGGTTGATCCAGCGTCTGTATGAAGAAGGCTTGTCCAACGCGCAGGTGCTGGAAGTGATCCGGCGCACGCCGCGGCACCTGTTTGTTGATGAGGCGCTGGCGCATCGCGCCTATGAAGACACAGCGTTGCCCATCGGCCACAACCAGACCATCTCACAGCCCTATATGGTTGCGCGTATGAGCGAGCTATTGCTGGCGGCGGGGCCGTTGGACAAGGTGCTGGAGATTGGTACCGGCTCCGGCTACCAGACGGCCGTGCTGTCGCAATTGGTAGAACGGGTGTTTTCGGTCGAGCGCATCAAGGTGCTACAGGACCGGGCCAAGGAACGTCTGGTGGAACTGAACCTGCGCAACGTGGTATTCCGCTGGGGCGATGGTTGGGAGGGCTGGCCGGCGCTGGCGCCCTACAACGGTATCATCGTCACCGCCGTGGCCACCGATGTGCCGCAAGCCTTGCTGGATCAATTGGCACCTGGCGGGCGGCTGGTCATCCCGGTGGGCTCCGGCGAAGTGCAACAGTTGATGCTTATTATCCGTGAGGACGAAGGTTTTTCCCGGCATGTACTCGGTGCCGTGCGGTTCGTACCCTTGCTCAACGGCCCGCTGGCCTGATCATTTATTCGCGGGCAGTGAATTCTGTAAGCGCGGATGTGTCTTACGGCGGGGTCCATTGAATCAACATGCCTGGCAGCCACGATTAAACATGATGAATTTTTCCTTTCAGTCAGGTGCCAGTAAAAAGCCAATGCCCAGTTATACTTGCGTCATATTTCAAGCCTGATACAGGCGTTAACGTTCAGCCACCACAAAGGGAGCGGCGGGTGAGTCTCACAGGTCCTGCGCAGCGAATGAGTAAAACAAGCTTTCAGCGACTGGTGCTTGGCCTTGTCTTGAGTTCCTTATTGGCAGCCTGCTCGAGCACGCCATCCGGCGGTGCGCGGGTCGTTGACCGTACCAACGCAACCCCCCAGAGACCTACGGTCACCACGGGCCAATACGTGGTGCGCAAAGGCGACACACTGTTCTCGATTGCCTTCCGTTATGGCTGGGACTACAAGGCGCTGGCCGCCCGTAACAACATTCCTGTGCCGTATACGATCCATCCCGGGCAGACCATTCGTTTCGACGGTCGCTCAGGTTCTGCCCCTACGGCAGTTGTGACAAAGTCGGGATCTTCGCCATCGTCGTCGAGCAAGACCACCATCATTACCCGGCCTGCAGGCAGCGCCGCCCCTACGGTTGCGAGCAAGCCGGCACCCGCGCCGTTGCCACCTGCCGGGCCTGCGCCGACCGGATGGGGATGGCCTTCAAACGGCGTGTTGATTGGAAAATTCTCTTCAAACGGTAGTTTGAATAAAGGCATTGATATCGCCGGGGATTTGGGACAGCCTGTTTTAGCTGCGTCTGATGGGACAGTGGTGTACGCCGGGAGTGGTTTGCGGGGCTACGGCGAGCTGGTCATCATCAAACACAGCGATACCTACGTCAGTGCCTACGGTCATAACCGCAGGTTGTTGGTTCGGGAGGGGCAGCAGGTCAAGGTCGGACAGACGATTGCCGAAATGGGGTCAACGGGCACAGACCGGGTGAAACTGCACTTTGAGATTCGCCGCCAAGGGAAGCCTGTAGATCCGCTGCAATTCCTGCCCCGTCGTTGATGTGTTGCACAGCCTGTTCCCTCACGTAGAAGGAACAGGCTCCAGCGTTGCCAAGGATAGAGGCGTCGCTTGAGCTTGAGGTCGAACTCACCAAAGGACTATAACAATGGCTCTCAGTAAAGAAGTGCCGGAGTTTGACATCGACGATGAGGTTCTCCTTATGGAGACCGGCATCGATTTGGAAACGATGTCAGATAATGAAGGGGTATCACCACCTTCAGTTCGCACCAAATCCAAAAATGCTGCCGCGTTGAAGCAGCACAAGTACGTTGATTACACGCGGGCGCTCGATGCGACCCAGCTGTACCTCAATGAAATCGGCTTTTCCCCTCTGTTGACCCCCGAAGAAGAAGTCCATTTTGCGCGTCTGTCGCAGAAGGGCGATCCGGCTGGGCGTAAGCGCATGATTGAAAGCAACCTGCGCCTGGTGGTGAAGATCGCCCGACGCTACGTCAATCGTGGGCTTTCCCTGTTGGACCTGATCGAGGAGGGCAACCTGGGCTTGATCCGGGCTGTGGAGAAGTTCGACCCTGAGCGGGGCTTCCGTTTCTCCACCTATGCCACCTGGTGGATTCGCCAGACCATCGAACGGGCGATCATGAATCAGACCCGCACGATCCGGTTGCCGATCCATGTGGTCAAGGAGCTCAACGTCTACCTGCGGGCGGCGCGTGAGCTGACGCAAAAACTCGATCATGAACCTTCGCCTGAAGAGATCGCCAACCTCCTGGAAAAACCGGTAGGGGAGGTCAAGCGCATGCTGGGCCTTAACGAGCGTGTCTCTTCGGTCGATGTCTCGCTGGGGCCGGATTCGGATAAGACCCTGCTAGACACCCTGACCGATGATCGTCCGACAGACCCTTGCGAGCTGCTGCAAGACGATGATCTTTCCCAAAGTATTGACCAGTGGCTGTCAGAGCTCACGGACAAGCAGCGTGAAGTGGTGATTCGCCGCTTCGGCCTGCGCGGCCATGAGAGCAGCACCCTGGAGGATGTAGGCCTGGAGATTGGCCTGACCCGTGAGCGGGTGCGGCAGATCCAGGTGGAGGGCCTCAAGCGCTTGCGCGAGATCCTGGAGAAGAATGGCTTGTCGAGTGAGTCGTTGTTCCAATAAACGACACAAGACAAAAATGTGGGAGCCGGCTTTTGTGGGAGCTGGCTTGCCTGCGATAGCATCAACTCGGTATAGCTAGTGCACCGAGTCGATAGCATCGCAGGCAAGCCAGCTCCCACATACAGCTGCGCTCCCACATTTTTGTCCGTCATTACATCGGTGTAGCGCACCAAAATCCAGGCATAAAAAAACCCCGCTTTTAAGGGCGGGGTTTTTTCGACTAAGTCAGTACAAGTTAGATAACTTGAACTTCTTCAGCTTGCATGCCTTTCTGACCGCGGGTAGCGATGAAAGAAACCTGTTGGCCTTCTTTCAGGCTTTTGAAGCCGTCGGATTGGATAGCTTTGAAGTGAACGAACAGGTCGTCACCGGATTGTGGAGTGATGAAGCCGAAGCCTTTTTCATCGTTGAACCACTTAACGGTACCAGTTTGGCGATTAGACATGGTGTATCTCCTTGGACAAAGTTAACTGCGACTCAGGAAAAGCCCTGGCCGAGACTGAGTGCAAAGAGCAGGAAAAATTCTTGGAGATGGTTGGATCGAAATTCAACATATCGTGTAGAGATTCTCAGTGACACAAGCAGCACAGTGGCGCCACCTTAACCCTTTTTCAGGAACGTGCCAATGGTATTTCCGAAGGTTTCTCTAATTTCGTGACTGGCGGTGGTATTTACAGTCATTGGCGCCGGGCACCCGGGCCCCGGCCACGCTGGCTGCGGCTTATAGCTGGCAGTGCATTGATCAAGAAAACCGGTGCGGCCTTTGAACCCCAACGCCGGCCCCGGTAAGATGGCCCACAGATTTTTTTCGCCTCGCTATTCAGGACACCGCCATGAGCATCAAATCGGACAAGTGGATTCGCCGCATGGCGCAGGAACACGGCATGATCGAGCCGTTCGTCGAACGCCAGATTCGTGGCGAAGGCGACGAGCGCGTGATTTCGTACGGCGTTTCCAGCTATGGCTACGACGTGCGTTGCGCCGATGAATTCAAAGTGTTCACCAACATCAATTCGGCGATCGTCGATCCGAAAAACTTCGACGAAAAGAGCTTCGTCGACGTCAAGAGCGACGTGTGCATCATCCCGCCCAACTCTTTCGCCCTGGCGCGCACCGTGGAATTCTTCCGTATTCCTCGTGACGTGTTGACCATTTGCCTGGGTAAAAGCACCTATGCCCGCTGCGGCATTATCGTGAACGTCACGCCGCTTGAGCCGGAGTGGGAAGGCCATGTGACCCTAGAGTTCTCCAATACCACCACCTTGCCGGCAAAGATCTACGCCAACGAGGGCGTGGCACAGATGCTGTTCCTGCAGTCCGATGAGGCCTGTGAAGTGTCCTACAAAGACCGCGCGGGCAAGTATCAGGGCCAGCGTGGCGTCACTCTCCCACGCGCTTGATCGAAAGCGCCTACGGGTAAAGGGAATTTGTCTGCAGAAAGTGACTCTATCTAGGTGTACTGCTTCGGCGCGTGTGAAACGCGTCGGGCCATACTTGAGGAGTACCTTATGAAGATCGACCCGCGAATCAGCGCAGAACTCGCCCGGCTTGAACCCAACCAGATTGGTGTTCTGGCCTGGTCCTTGATGGCCAACCCCGCGCACGCGGGGGGCATCCCTGGTCAACCCGAACCTGATTACCCGCAGCCTACCGAGCCGGGTGAGCCGACCTTACCGGACGAGCCGCCACCCGCGCCTGTTGCCTGATACCTGAGCAGGCTTGTCTCGATTCATTGAATCGGCCAGACCTGGTGATCGCCAATCACAAAGATTCGCTGGTCCTGCGCCTGCTCCACGGCATAACCCCCTGTGAACGCGCCGAAGGCCGGCAGCAGGCTAACCTGAGTGCCGATCTGGAAGCACGGCAGGCGTAGCCGCTGGCGCCCTTTACCGCGCAGGTGGTACACCGGATGCACATGCCCCGCCAGTACATGATGGCTGGCATGAGCGTCGGGTTCATGTTGCAAGGCGAAAGGGCCCATCAGCACAGGCTCCGCGACCACTTCGATGCCCAAATCCAGCGGTGGATCGCCGGCACGTTTGTCGTGATTGCCGCGAATCAAGGTCAAGACCAGCGTGCTATTACGTTCACGCCAGGCACGGACTGCGTTCAGGGTGCCTGTGGCGTGTGAGCCAGGGCCGTGTAGGAAATCGCCGAGAAAGATCAACTGCGCGCAGGGCAAGGCCGATATCAAATCATCCAGGCGTTCCAGATTCGCCGTAGTCGTGCCCTGTGGCACGGGTTGCCCCAGGCTGCGATAGGCCGACGCCTTGCCAAAATGCGCATCGGCGATCAGCAGGCATTTACGCGCCGGCCAGTACACAGCTTTCTGCGGCAATAGCCATAGCTCTTCATCTTCCAGCGTCAGTGGGTAATGCATCAGCCTTGCCCTTTGTCGGCGATTTTTTCCAGGTCCTTGACCATCCGCGCGATGCGCTCCGAGAGTTTTTCCGAGCTCATGCTTTCGCGCATCCGTTCTACCAGCAGCGGAAAGGCCAGGGGCGTGGGCCGCTGGATCCTGTGCAGGTCCAGCTTCAATGTCGACAGATGATTCAGCGTCTGTTCCAGCCGGCGAATATCCAGCTCGTCCCGCAGAACTTCTTCCCCAGCCTGGGCCAGCAGCAGATTTTGTGGGTCATATTGCTTGAACACTTCAAAGAACAAACCACTGGAAGCCTGCACTTGTCGCGTGCTTTTTGGCGCGCCGGGATACCCGGCAAATACCAGCCCGGCGATTCGCGCAATCTCGCGAAAGCGGCGCAGGGCCAGTTCACCGGCATTGAGGCTGGCGACCACGTCCGCCAGCAGGCCTTGGGGGCTCAGCACTCTAGTGTTCAACAACTGGGGCCACTGCACCTCGGTAGCGCTCAACAGCTCCAGGCCATAATCATTCACCGCAATCGAAAAGGTTAGCGGCTGCTGCTGGCTGACCCGCCACGCCAGCAAACTGGCCAAGCCCAGGTGTACCTGGCGGCCAGCGAACGGATACAGAAACAAGTGCCAGCCCTCCCGCGACCGCAGGGTTTCAGCCAGCAAATGCTCGCGGGTCGGCAGCCCGGACCAGCGCAATTGGGTGTGCAGCAACGGTTGCACCGCCTGCATCTCAGGCCCGTCGAAGTGCCCATGCGCGGCGGCATCAAAACGCTCGACCACCGCCTGGGCCAGTTCGTTGGAAAGGGGCATGCGCCCGCCATTCCAGCGTGGCACGGCGGCTTTTTTCGCGTTGCTGCGGCGCACATAGGCGGTCATGTTTTCCACACGCACCAGTTCCAGCAAGCGCCCGGCGAACAGAAACCCATCCCCCGGCTTGAGCCTTGCAATAAACCCTTCCTCGACACTGCCCAGGTTCTTGCCGCCGCCGCCTTTGCTCCAGAACTTGAGCTGGATACTGGCATCACTGACGATGGTGCCCACGCTCATGCGGTGGCGGCGTGCCAGGCGGGCATCCGGAACACGCCAGATGCCGTGCTCATCGGGCTCCACCCGGCGGTAATCCGGATAAGCGGTGAGTGACAGGCCACCATGGCGCACAAACCCCAGGGCCCAGGCCCAATCCGCTTCGGTGAGGTCGCGATAGGCCCAGGCGCCGCGCACTTCGTCCAACAGTGCCGCCGGAGTAAACCCGCCGCCCAAGGCCATGCTGACCAAGTGTTGGACCAGCACATCCAGCGGCTTGTAAGGTGATTCCCGCGCTTCGATGCGCCGTTGGGCGATCGCATCCTGGGCGGCTGCGGCTTCCACCAGCTCCAGGCTGTGGGTTGGCACCAGCGTTACCCGTGAGGGCCGCCCTGGCGCGTGGCCGGAACGCCCGGCGCGTTGCATCAGCCGCGCCACACCCTTGGCGGAGCCGATTTGCAGCACCCGTTCCACCGGCAGGAAGTCCACGCCCAGGTCCAGGCTGGAGGTGCACACCACTGCCTTGAGCTGTCCATCTTTCAACGCTCGCTCCACCCAGTCCCGGGTCTCTCTCGATAACGAACCGTGGTGCAGGGCAATCAAGCCGGCCCAGTCCGGACGAGCGCCCAGAATCGCCTGGTACCAGATCTCGGATTGCGCGCGGGTGTTGGTAAATACCAGGCAACTGCTGCTGGCCTCTACCTCGGCGACCACTTGCGGCAACATCTTCAAGCCGATATGCCCGGCCCAGGGAAAGCGCTCGGTGACGGGCGGCAGCAAGGTGTCGACCTTCAGTGCCTTGGCCGTTTGCCCCTGTACATTGATGCCGCCGCCCTGTGGGACCAGTACCTCCAAAGCGTGGGCCTGATTACCCAGCGTTGCGGAAATGCCCCACACCATCAACTCAGGATGCCAGCGCCGCAAGCGTGCCAGTGCCAGTTGCAACTGCACGCCGCGCTTATTGCCGATCAGTTCGTGCCATTCATCCACGATGACCATGCGCAGGTGCGCCAGGCTGGTTTCACTGTCGGCACGGGCCAGCATCAGGGTCAGGCTTTCCGGAGTGGTGACCAGAGCGGTGGGTTGGCGACGGGTCTGGCGTGCGCGTTCACTGCTGCTGGTGTCACCGGTGCGCAGACCTACACTCCAGGGAATCTGAAGGGCCTCCAACGGGGCTTGCAGGGCACGTGCGGAGTCGGTGGCCAGGGCGCGCATCGGCGTGATCCACAGGACGGTCAGCGGCTCGGCAGGCGGTTTGCGTTTGCCTGTGACGGGCGGGCGGGTAATGGCGAAACGATTGAGGGCGGCAAACCACAGGGCATAGGTTTTACCCGCCCCGGTGCTGGCATGCAGTAACCCTGATTGGCCGGCCTTGACCGCGGCCCATACCTCTTTCTGAAAGGCGAATGGCTTCCAGCCTTGGGTGGCAAACCATTGCTTGGCGAAGTCGTGGGTTTTTGCCATTCGGCAACTGACGCTCTGAAGGCTCTATTGCACAGACCCTCCAGGCGTCATAAAGGTTTACTTCAAATTGCCACTCAGAAACTGTTGCAGGCGTTCGCTTTTCGGATTGCCCAGCACATCCTCCGGCAAGCCCTGCTCCTCCACCAGACCCTGATGCAGGAACAGCACCTGGCTTGAAACCTTGCGCGCAAAGCTCATCTCGTGGGTCACCATAATCATGGTACGGCCTTCCTCGGCCAGGCCCTGGATCACCTTCAAAACTTCGCCCACCAACTCCGGGTCCAGCGCCGACGTGGGTTCATCGAACAGCATCACCTCCGGCTCCATGGCCAGGGCGCGGGCGATGGCGACACGCTGCTGCTGGCCGCCGGAGAGGAACGCCGGGTATTGATCAGCCACGCGCGCCGGCAGCCCGACTTTGTCCAGGTAGCGGCGCGCACGGTCTTCGGCGTCCTTCTTGCTGCAACCCAGCACGCGGCGGGGGGCCATGGTGATGTTTTCCAGCACGCTCATGTGGCTCCACAAGTTGAAGTGCTGGAACACCATCGCCAGCCGTGTGCGCAAGCGTTGCAATTCGGCGTCGTCGGCCACACGCATGCCATGGCGGTCGCTGACCATGCGGATTGCCTGGCCGTCCAGGGTCATGGCGCCATCGTTGGGGGTTTCCAAAAAGTTGATACAGCGCAGGAAGGTACTCTTGCCTGAGCCACTGGCGCCGATCAGGCTGATCACATCACCGGTCTTGGCCTTGAGCGACACACCTTTGAGCACTTGATTGTCGCCATAGCTTTTGTGCAGGCCTTCAACGGTCAGTTTGTACATGGGGCATGCATCCTCAAGGCGAAAGTAGATAACCGCTGCGGTAGGCCTGTGTGCCGGCGACATGGCAGATCACCATGCCGGCCGTGGCCATGCGGCGTAGCGAACGGGCGTAAAGCAGCCCGGCGTGCTGGCAGTGCACAGGCGTCACGCGGTCGGTAATGGGGTCGATGATTTCAGCGACCAATTGCCCCGCCTCCAGGTATTCCCCCGGCAGGGCGCTGAACACGAGCAAGCCACCCACCGTAGTCGTCACTGGCTCCACCGCCGCCAACGGCGTAGCCGGGTAGGCCAGGGCAGGCAAGGGGGCTGCATCGCCGCGAACGGCGCCGAAGTGGATCAAATAATCAATGATGGCCTGGCAGTCCAGCGCGGCGAGGCCGTGGTTGACATCGCCCTGGCCACGCAGCTCGACGGTCACCGACCAGCTGCCCATGGGGATCGGGTAGCGTTCGCCGAAGCGTTGCTGCAACTGCCACCACACCAGGGTGAAACACTCGTCAAAAGACTGCCCACCGGAATCGGTGGCCAACAGGTTGGCCTCCGAGCCCAGGTAGCGCGCCAACGGTTCTACCTGTGGCCAGGCTTCGGGCGTGGTGTACAGGTGCGCCACGGCTTCGAAGTCGCAATGCAGGTCCAGCACCACGTCGGCATCACAGGCCAGGCGTTGCAGAACCAGGCGTTGGGAGTGCAACTGGGTCTGGGCGGTGTGCGCGGCCAGGGCGCGGGACAGTGCGCTGCGGATCAATTGGGCATTGCGCTGTGGATCATCGCCCAGCAGGTCTTCGACCTGGTTACCCACGTCTTCGCTGAGGTCGACAAACAGGCGATTGAAGTTCTGCCCGCTTTCCAGTTCGTAGCGGCCCAAGGGGATATCCATCAATACCTGTTCGAGGCCCACCGGGTTGGCGACGGGCACCAGCACGATTTCGCTGCGCAAGCGCCCGGCCGTTTCAAGTTCTGCCAGGCGCGCCTTCAGATGCCAGGCCACCAGCATGCCCGGCAATTCATCGGCGTGCAGGGAGGACTGGATGTACACCTTGCCTTCGGGCTGCTGCGGGCCGAAGTGAAAACTGTGGATCTGCCGCGCCGTGCCGGGCACCGGTGCGATCAGGTCATGTAGCTGATGGTGCATGCAAGCTCCTTAGTGGCTCGGCCCGAGAAAGGCCAGCCAACGACGTTCCGCCAGGCGAAACAGGCCGACCAGGGCAAAGGTCACCGTCAGATAGATCAGTGCGGCAATGCCAAATGACTGGAAGGTCATGAAGGTGGCAGAGTTGGCATCCCGCGCCACTTTGAGGATGTCCGGGATCGTCGCGGTAAAGGCCACGGTGGTCGAATGCAGCATCAGGATCACTTCGTTGCTGTAGTAGGGCAACGAGCGTCGCAACGCGCAAGGCATGATCACGTAGGCGTACAGCTTCCAGCCACTGAGGCCGTAAGCCTTGGCCGCCTCGACTTCGCCGTGGGCCATGCTGCGGATTGCCCCGGCGAAAATCTCCGTGGTGTAGGCGCAAGTGTTGAGGGCGAAGGCGAGCAGGGTGCAGTTCATCGCGTCGCGAAAGAACGCATCCAGCACCGGTTGTGCTCGTACGGCGGCAAGGCTGTAGATGCCGGTGTAGCAGATCAGCAATTGGATATAGAGCGGAGTGCCACGAAACAGGTAGGTGTAGAACTGCACGGGCCAACGCACCATGCGCTTGCGCGAAACGCGGGCGATGGACAGTGGAATCGACACCAGAAAACCGATGACCAATGAGGCGCTGAGCAGCCACAAGGTCATGGCCAGGCCGGTGATGTGCTGGCCGTCGCTGTACAGAAAAGGGCGCCAGTATTCCTGCAATAGCTCAATCATCGCACTGCCTCCCGGGCGCCTGCGGAGTAGCGACGTTCAAGTCGGCGCAAGACGAAGTTGGAGGCACTGGTGATCAACAGGTAGATCAGCGCCGCCAGCACCAGGAAATAAAACAGTTGATAGGTGCTCTTGCCAGCGTCCTGGGCGGCTTTTACCAAGTCTGCGAGGCCGATGATCGACACCAGTGCGGTGGCCTTGAGCATCACCATCCAGTTATTGCCGATGCCCGGCAGCGCAAAGCGCATCATCTGCGGGAAGGTCACGTAGCGAAAACGCTGCCCGCGCTTGAGCCCGTAAGCGGTGGCGGCTTCGAGTTGGCCGCGGGGCACGGCGAGGATCGCACCGCGAAAGGTTTCGGTGAAATACGCACCGTAGATAAAGCCCAGGGTGATCACCCCGGCGCTGAACGGGTCGATCTCGATGTATTCCCATTCCATAAAGTCGGTAAAGCCACTGAGCCAGGTTTGCAAGCTGTAGAAAATCAACAGCATCAGCACCAGGTCCGGCACACCGCGAATCAGAGTGGTATAGAGCTGGGCGGGGATACGCACAATGGCCAGGCTGGACAGTTTGGCGCTGGCGCCGAGCAGGCCCAGCAATACGCTGACGGCCAGGGACAGCACCGACAACTTGATGGTCATCCAGGTGCCTTGCAGCAACAGCGGGCCGAAACCCTTCAGGCTGAATGCGCTCAGCCCAAGGGTTTGCAACAGATCTTCGAACATAAATCAGGACCTATGGCGATAAAAAAGCGCCCCACCTGAAGCAGGGCGCCCCAGGCTTTACTTGCCGCTGTACAGGTTCAGATCGCCAAAGTGTTTCTTCTGGATAGTGGCGTAGGTGCCATCATCGTGTAACGCTTTGATACCTTTATCCAAAAGCGCCTTGAGTTCAGTGTTACCTTTTTTGATACCGATGGCGGTTTTCGACGGCAGCAGCGGGTCGTCGATGGCGGCGCTCACTTCATAGCCAGCACCGGCTGGCGACTTGAGAAAGCCCAGTTCGGCTTGGAGCATGTCCTGCACGGAAGCGTCGAGGCGCCCGGAGGTCAGGTCGGCGTACACCTGGTCCTGGTTGGCGTAAGCCTTGGTGGTCACCCCGGCTTTATCCAGTACGGCCTTGGCGTAGGCTTCCTGGATGGTGCCTTGCTCGTAACCTACCGATTTGCCCTTGAGGGATTCTGGCGTCGAATAGCCGGCGCCTTTCTTGAACACCAGCGAAGTCGGGCCCGAGAACAGCTCGGAGGAGAAGTCGATGGCCTTCTCGCGCACGGGGGTCACGGTCATCGACGAGATCACGCCATCGAATTTATTGGCTTTGAGGCCCGGGATCATGCCGTCGAAGTCACTTTCGACCCACTTGCACTTGACCTTCAGCTCCGCGCAGATCGCATTGCCCAGGTCGATATCGAAGCCCACCAGGCTGCCGTCGGCGGCCTTGGATTCGAACGGTGCGTAGGAAGGGTCGACACCAAAACGCAATTCCTTGTATTCCTTGGCTGTAGCAACACCAGCAGCCATGCACAGAGCCAGTGCAGAAAGGGTCAGCAATGCTTTTTTCATTATGTAATCCCTGGAAACCAAGATAAGCGCTTGTGGCGCGATTAGGACTGTTACTGAACGGTGTCAGACCCTTCACAAGTAGCAATTTCTGCACCATAGTTCCGGATGGGCTTTTTAAACGGTGGGATAAGGTAGTTCCAAGTGTAGGCGGCGCCCGAAAGTGGGCACTGATTGTCCAGCGCACCATTCTGGATCTGTTGCTGATCAAAAGGTGGGAGCTGGCTTGCCTGCGATAGCGGTGGGTCAGTTGTTACATGGGGTGCTGACTCATCGTCATCGCAGGCAAGCCAGCTCCCACAAGGGCTATGTCAGGTCAGCAGGTCTTGTAGCGTGGCCAGGTTGTCCGCTTCCTCCACCGCCTTATCCTGGCGCCAGCGCAGCATTCGCGGAAACCGCACCGCAATCCCGCTCTTGTGCCGCTTGGACAGGGCAATCCCTTCAAAACCCAGCTCAAACACCATGCTCGGCGTCACGCTGCTGACCGGGCCGAACTTCTCCACCGTGGTTTTGCGCACAATGGCGTCGACCTTGCGCATTTCTTCGTCGGTCAGCCCGGAATATGCCTTGGCGAACGGCACCAGTGTGCGCTCGCTTCCCGGTGGGCCGTCCCATACCGCGAAGGTGTAGTCGCTGTAGAGGCTGGCGCGCCGGCCATGGCCGCGCTGGGCGTAGATCAACACGGCGTCGACGCTGAAGGGGTCGACCTTCCACTTCCACCAAAGGCCCATGTCCTTGGTGCGGCCCACGCCGTAGAGGCCGTTGCGATCCTTGAGCATCATGCCTTCCACGCCCAGGCTGCGAGAGGCTTCGCGCTGCTCGGCCAAGGCTGCCCAGGTCTTGCCTTCCAGCAAGGGCGAAGGCAATAAGACCGGTTGGTTGCACGCAGCGATGACCTGTTCCAATTGGGTGCGACGTTCGGCCTGGATGTGGTTGCGCCAGTCGTCGCCCTGATACTCCAGCAAGTCGTAGGCGAGCACCGCCACTGGCGCATCCTCAAGGACTTTTTTACTCAGGGTCTTGCGGCCAATGCGCTGTTGCAGCAACGCGAAGGGTTGTACCGAGTCTTTCCACACCACAATTTCGCCATCGATCACCGTACCGTCGGGCAGGCCACCGACCAGGCTATGGAGTTCGGGGAAGCGTTCAGTCAGCAACTCTTCACCGCGAGACCAGACCCACAGGCGTCCCTCGCGCTTGACCAGTTGTGCGCGGATGCCA
Organism: Pseudomonas sp. PA-1-6B; assembly: GCF_021609545.1. Taxonomy (NCBI): domain Bacteria; kingdom Pseudomonadati; phylum Pseudomonadota; class Gammaproteobacteria; order Pseudomonadales; family Pseudomonadaceae; genus Pseudomonas; species Pseudomonas sp. PA-1-6B. The sequence goes on along the minus strand of NZ_WJZM01000027.1, from coordinate 25,165 downwards.
TCAAACTTCCATTCCACCTGCCAATCGGCGGGTGAACCGAGCAGCGTGTCGAATTGCTCCACCGGTTGCGCCAGCCCGTGAGCCAGAAAAAACGGATAGGGTTGCCCGCCACGTTGCGCGTGTTCGTCGGAGGATTCGGCGGCAATCAGCTTTAGATAGCCTTCGGCTGTGGGACGGTTCGACAAATCGGTGTAGCCCACCAACCGCTGCGCCACGCGCTTGCTGTCGAGGTCGGCCATGGCAGCGAGGGCGCGGGTCACCAGCAGTTTTGAGACGCCCACCCGAAAGCTGCCGGTGATCAACTTGATGCACACCATCAGGCTCGGTTGGTCCAGTTGTGCCCACAGGGCCGGCAGCCGGTCTGCCAGGTCCAAGGGTGGCAGACCGCGCAGGGGCAGCAGTTTTTCTTCCAGCCACACGGCCAGGCCGTCTTCGGAGGTGTAGGTGGATTCTGGCAGGAGCAGGGAGATGGTCTCGGCTAGGTCACCCACGGACTGGTAGCTCTCTTCGAACAGCCAGGGTTCGATACCGGCCGCTTCGGTGGCCATGTCCCGTAGCAGGCGCGTCGGCACCAGCTGTCGTGGCCGCCCGCCGCTAAGAAAGTAAGCGGCCCAAGCGGCATCTGCTGGCGGCGACTGCATGAAGTAGGCTTGCAGGGCGGCGAGCTTGGCATTGCTGGAAGTGGTGGCGTCGAGGTTGGCGTACAGCTCAGCGAAGGCTTTCATGCCGTGGCCTCTTCTTCGTCATCGCCGTATTCGGTGCTGAAGCCTTGGGCATCCAAGCCCTTTTCCCGCAGGTGGCGTACCAACACACCCACCGAACCATGGGTGACCATCACCCGTTGCGCGCCGGTTTGTTCGATGGCCCATAACAGGCCCGGCCAGTCGGCGTGGTCAGAGAGCACGAAGCCACGGTCCACGCCGCGCCGCCGTCTGGTACCGCGCAGGCGCATCCAGCCGCTGGCGAAGGCGTCGCTGTAGTCGCCAAAGCGGCGCATCCAGGTACTGCCTCCAGCGGAGGGCGGGGCGATGATCAGGGCTTGGCGCAGCAGTGGGTCGGTCTTTTTGAAGTCGCCGGCATACAGCGTCTCGGGGATGTAGATGCCCGCTTCGCGGTACACCCGGTTCAACGGTTCGACCGCGCCGTGGCTGAGGATCGGGCCGATGCTGGCGTCCAGCCCATGGAGGATGCGTTGGGCCTTGCCGAAGGAGTAGCAGAACAACACGCTGGCTTTGCCGCTGGCGATATTGGCCTGCCACCAGTCATTGATCCCGGCAAAAATCTGCGCCTGGGGCTGCCAGCGGTAAATCGGCAGGCCGAAGGTGGATTCGGTGATAAAGGTGTGGCAACGCACCGGTTCGAAGGGCGTGCAGGTACCATCGGGTTCGACCTTGTAGTCGCCGGACGCCACCCAGACCTCGCCCTGGTATTCCAGGCGTACCTGGGCCGAGCCCAGTACATGCCCGGCCGGATGGAAACTCAAGGTCACGCCGTGATGCACCAACCGTTCACCGTAGGCCAGGGTTTGCAGGTTGATGTCCTGGCCCAGGCGCCAGCGCAGGATACCTTCGCCGGGGGCGGCGGCCAGGTAGTGTTGATTGCCGGTGCGGGCGTGGTCGCCGTGGGCGTGAGTGATGACCGCACGTTCCACTGGGCGCCAGGGGTCGATATAAAAATCACCGGCAGGGCAGTAGAGGCCTTCGGGGCGGGCGATGACAAGGTCCATGGAGTTGCCGGGGCGGTGGGCTTGTTACTTATGAGGCGGGGCTGGGTGCAGAAGTTCTATCTGAATGCAGGTGGTGCAAAGGTGGGCTTGCCTTCAATGCCGGCCTGAAAGCCGACACCTATCTACCTGACACCCCGGCGATCCAACTGTGGGAGCTGGCTTGCCTGCGATGGCGGCCTGACAGCCGACGCCTATCTACCTGACACCCTGCGATCAAACTGTGGGAGCTGGCTTGCCTGCGATGGCGGCCTGACAGCCGACGCCTATTTACCTGACACCCTGCGATCAAACTGTGGGAGCGGGCTTGCTCGCGAAGGCGGCCTAACAGCTGAAGCTGTTATCCGTGTACATATCCATTTCTGCGGTAACGGCCACTTAGGGTTCCGCTTTTACAGCGGCTCACTTTTGAAAAGAGCCGGAATGCCGGCCCAGCCAAAAGTAAGCAAAAGGCTCTTGCCCCACCACTTGGCACCTCGCTTGGGCTCGGTGTGCCCGTAATCCGCCAGCGTGGTTTGACGGGGCGCCTAAGATCAAAAGCAGATCAAGAGCGACTCGCTTCGCATCGTGGTTACCGTCGGCTGCTATCGCAGGCAAGCCAGCTCCCACAGCGTTGTCCAGTTTCGTCAGGGAAGCCCGGTTACTTACCAGGCGTCAGGGTCAACCTTGTCTTGCCATACACCTTTTCAAAGTTCTGCGGCTGCATCGGGAAGCTCAGGTACTGCGCTTTCAGCGACGGGTCGATGCCGTTGGCATAGTTCGGGCTGGCCGGGTTGCCGGATTGGCCGATGCCGCCCTGGCCCATCATCGGTTCCGCCTGGCCGAAGTCGATGATCATGCGCAGCGCCGACACCTGGGTCGCGTTGAAATCCTGGCCCCAGCTATACGGCGCCGGGTTCAAGGTATTGTGGTCGCCACCGCTGGCAAAGGGACCGCGGATGACCTGGCCGCTGGTATTTTTCCAGGTGGTGCTGTGCAGCTTGCCCCACTGCCAGGCCTTGTGGTCGGCGCCCAGTTGGCTGTCGCCAGTAGTGATGGCGGCGGCCAGGGTGCGAGCCAGGATCGTGGGTTTGTCTTCTTTTTGCGGTGAACGCGTGTCATCCCAGAATGGGCTGTCCTCACGGCCCAGCAGGTGGTCGGCGATGGCCGAGTAGGACAGGCTGGCGTTGCTGACGAAGGCTTTCCAACTGGCGCTGTTTTCCGGGCCAAGTTTGTCCAGGAAGATCTGCCGCGCGCTTTCCTGCAGGAACAGTTCGTAGATTGCCGCGTCAGCCGAGGTGGTTGCCAGCCGACCATCGAAGGCCATCAGGCGCTCCATTGCTTCGCGGGCCTTGGCACGTTCCGCTGTCGGCAGGGCCTCGATGGCCTGCTTGAGCGGCTGGGCCATGCCCGGAGCCTGGAACATGTTCTTGAGCTTGGCGGCGAAGAGGGTGGTCTGATCGTATTGCATGGCGATCAGGCTGCGGCTGTCATGCTTGCCGGCGTTGGCCAGTTGCGCCAGGCGCTCGCTGCGCTCCGGTGCATCCCAGGCGTTGGACAGTTGCATGCCGTAGCCACGCGGCGCGGTACGCTGGTTGGCGGTGCCGATCCAGCCTTGGGCCGGGTCCTGGTCGTACGGGTGCAGCATCGCGTCGGCGTAGCCGTCCCAGTCAAAGCGCGTGTCCCAGCCCGGCGATGGCAACAGGCCTTCGCCTTCGCGGCGGTTGGGGAAACGGCCGGTGACCTGCCAGCCGATGTTGCTGGCGTCGGCGAAGATCATGTTCAGGGCGATGGCGCGAATCTCGCGGGTAGCATCCGAGGCCTTGCCGGCGTTTTGTGCACGGGACAGGTCGAAGAACGCATCCAGGCTCTTGTCGTCCTTGAAGTCGGCGGTTTGCAAGGCCAGGCCAAGACCGCTGGTGAGCGCCTGGCTGCTGTTGAGCAGAGCGCCGTGGCGGGTTTCGTACACCACTTCGCGAATCGAGCGCTGGCCCTTGATGAAGAAGGTTTCGTTGCGCACGCCGGCCGGCAGCCATTTGCCGTTGTTCTCGTAGTACAGCGCACTGCCCTGGCGTTTGACCTTCTCCAGGAATAGGTCCTGGGTGTCGCCCTTGACCGCGCTCATGCTCCACGCCACTTTGCCGTTGAAACCCGCCAGCAGGGTCGGCAGGCCGGCAATCGAAGCACCGACGGCCTGGTATTTGGGCGCACGAATCTGTACGTAGTTCCACGGCGACGGTGCTTGTGGCTGCGCGGCGATATCATTGGCCAACAGGCTTTTGCCGCTGCGGCTGCGTTGCGGGCCAATGGCCCAGTTGCTTGAGGTGGTGACGCCCAGGGCATTGAGGCCGCGCAATTGCTGGCCCACCGTCTCCAGCCCGGCGAGGCCGGTGATCTGGTTCACGTTGACGCCTTTGAGCTTGTCGGCTTCGGCCAGCGGGACGGGTTCGTCCGGTGCGCTTGGGGTGAGCCAGGCCAGTTTGTCGACGCCGACCTTCTGCGCCAGCACCAGGGACGAAAGCTCCTCCTGCAGATTGCTCGACTGGCTGAAGTTGAGCAGGCAGAACAGCAGCGCCGAATCTTCCGGCTTCCAGTACTCGGGCTTGTAGCCGCTCTGGGCCAGGTCCGTCGGCAACTTGTCGCGATAACGGAACAGGTAGGCGTTGACGCCTCGGGCATACACTTCAAAGAAGCGTTTGAGGCGCGGCGATGAAGCGTTGTACAACTCGCCAGCGCTTTTCTTGAGGTTGACCGCCCGCATAAAACGGTCGACGTCCAGCACTTGCGGCCCCGACATTTCCGCCAGACGGCCCTGGGCTAGCAGGCGCAGGGTGACCATCTGGGTGATGCGGTCGCTGGCGTGCACGTAACCGAGGCTGAACAGAGCGTCGTGGAAGGTGTTGCTTTCGATCAGCGGCATGCCTTGGGCATTGCGGCGCACCGACACATTCTGTGCCAGGCCCTTGATTGGCTGCACGCCGGCAACGGGCGGCAGGGTGTCCTGGGTGTTCTGGAGCTGGCAACCGGCCAGGCCCAAGGCACTGACCACTGCCGCGGCAACGCCGAACCGGGGAAGAATATGTAAGAGGGCTGGCGAGGCCATGGCAAAGCTCCTGCGGGGGGTAGCGTCAGTAAAGGCGCTACGTTAGTGAGCGCGGCGAAACGACGCAAGCGGGAGTTTTGGGTTAAGCATTAGAACTTGAGTCAGGCGCAGAACTGTGTGGGAGCGGGCTTGCTCGCGAAAGCAGTGTATCAGTCAGTGTCTGTATCAATTGACGTAACGCATTCGCGAGCAAGCCCGCTCCCACATTTGATCGCCTGCAACCTTTGATCAAGGCTGGGGCGGGGGGCCGCCGGCATTTTGATCTTCAGTACAGTTTAATTAAGCGCCGTGGCACTTCTTGAATTTTTTCTCGCTGCCGCACGGGCAAGGATCGTTGCGACCTACGTCCTTCAACGCATTGCGCACCGGCTCCTGGTGAGCGTGGCCGCAGTTCGGGCCGTGGACATGGCCGTGGTCGTGATCATGATGATCATGATCGTGGTTGCAGTCAGGACCATGGACATGGGGTTGCTGTGTCATCGATGTTGCTCCGGAATAAAATCGCCGGGGATTATCTCGCCATTGTGTGCCACCTGCACGTCATTACCGATGAATAATCCGGTTTTCAGTTCGCCCTCTAAACGATAAGGCACGGGCCGGTCGGGATTTTTCAGCATCTGCACCACCTCACGCACCTGTGGCCAGAGGTTGGTGCGCACCGAGACCTTGAAGAATTTATGACCGCGTGGCGGTACGGTCAGCCACTCGTTTGACTCGCCTTCGGTCAACACCAGATTGCCCAGGCTGACCTTGTAGACCAGGCCGCGCACGGTCAGGTCGGCGTCGTCGCGGTTGTCCACGCGAAAGTACAGCTTGAATTTCTGTTCCAGCAGCTTGGCCCGCACCACTTCGACCTTGACCAGGGAAACGTGGGGGGGCGGCGCGTCGTCTTCGAACCAGGACGCGCAGCCGGTCAGGCCCAGGGTCAACGCCAGCATCAAGCTATACATCCGAAGCATGGCGCTATCCCCGTCGAGTGATTAGAAGTAGCTGGAACAGCACTTCTTGAATTTCTGCCCACTGCCACACAAACAGGCATCGTTACGTCCGGCCTTCACTTCTACCGTAGGGTCGATGAAGTACCAGCGCCCTTCATTCTGTACGAAAGAAGACTGCTCGCGGTGACTATGTTCACCGGCAGCGTCATGCCAGCGTGCGGTAAAGGTGACAAAGGCGTGCTCAGGCTGGCCGCCGAATACCTCGGAGCTTTCCACCTCCAGGCCCAGCCAGGTGCTCTGGGCACTCCAGGCGGCAATGGCGTCGCGGTCCAGGCCGGCCTGTTGCGCAGGCAGCGTAGTGGCGACCAGGTAATCGACCAGGCCCAGCACATAGGCGCTGTAGCGCGAGCGCATCAACGCGCTGGCGCAGGGGGCCGGGTGACCGGCGTGATAATGGCCGCAGCAGGCATCCAGCAGGTTGCCGCTGCCGCACGGGCAAATGGATGTACTCATCGGGTTACCACCAATACTTTCCGAAGTTTTCCGGGTTGGCCCAGAAGCGGGCGTTGAGCCAGTCCGGCACCTGTTTATAGTCAAGCAGATCATAGGTAAACAGCGTCAGCACCTGATCATCGCGTTGGAAGCGTTCGCCGGCTTGCAGGGCCAGGGAGAAAAAGTCGGTGTCCTTCCAGTCGCAGGCACCCAGGTCGACCAGCACGGCAATGCGGCTGGCGTTGAGGTTACGGATGCCTCCGAGCAGGGTCAGGCCCTGGGGTTTGGACAGGTGCTCCAGGCAGTCGACCACCAGCGCGAGGTCAAAGCGCTGCACGGCGAGGTCTTCCGGCAACGCTCCTGGCGCGGCATAGAACACTTCGGTGTCCGGGTGCGCAGCTTTGAAGGCATCCAGCGCAGGAAATTGGCTGGCGCCCACTAACAACAGGCGTTTTGGCCTGTGAAGGTCCAGCAGGGCCGCCAAGGCTTGTTGGGGGGTACGGGCAGAAATTCCAGCGGTCATTGCAGATCCTCGCATCAAGACCGTAGAGACTAGCGCGGCTGGGCGCGTGGGCCTAGAGCGCGGCGGTCGATACCCACCGAGGTGGAATTGAAGTTTTTTGATCCTTCACTGGCAAATCGCCGGTAGAAGTCGTTACTGTGCGCTCAAAGAAAAATTTGAAAACACTCAGGAGCCCCATGATGCGTAAGGTTTTTCTGTTGGCCCTGTTGGTCAGCCCCGTTGCCCTGGCCCAGAGCGTCAGTGTCGAAACCAATTCGTTGATGCGCTTGCCCAGCAGCACCAGCGTGTTGCAGCTCGAGCGCCTGGACGTCGCGGACTACGGCACCTTGCTGATTCCGGCCACCATCAGCCAAGTCACGGTAGATGAGCTGCACTTGGGGCGCGAAGCACGTATCACCATTGTGCCTGGCAATACCGCCTTGCAAATGCAGGTACGCGAGGCGCAGTTGGAGCACGGTAGCCAGATCACCTCACGGGGCGCCCCCGGCACCCACGAAAAACCCGCCAAGGCTGGGCGTGATCTGACCTTGCGCATTAACTCGCTGACTGCCGAAGCGCTGTCGGTGGATGCTCGTGGTGGCGCTGGAGCCCAAGGATATGCGGGCCTGGACGGTGCCAACGGCGTGGACCCGGGTTGCACTTGGGGTTCAGCCGGGCGCGGCTTTAATGGCGATAACGGCGGCGATGGCCGGCCAGGGGCGGCGGGCGCGCAGGTGCGCCTGGAGTTGCCGCAGGAATTCCCGGCTGAACAGATCAAGGTCTGGGTCGATGGCGGGGCTGGAGGCCTGGCGGGTGTTGCAGGTAAACCCGGCAAGGGCGGGCAGTCCAAGGGCTGCCTGGTGTACCGCGCGGACGGCGGCGAAAAGGGCCGGCCAGGGTTGGAGGGGCAACCGGGGCCGGCTGGGCCTGCGGGGTCTGTGACTATCCAGCGGCTCTGAGTCGCCTGGCCTGACGCTATCGCGGGCAAGCCCGGCTCCCACATTTGGAATGCATTCCAGTGTGGGAGCCGGGCTTGCCCGCGATAGCGGTGTAAGACTCGCCTCAGAACATCGGCCGAGCCGAAGCCACCGCCACCACCACCAACCCCACGATCAAGTTAATCCCCACCAACCTGCGAATCTGTCCCAGCGCAGCCGCGCCCGCCGACCAATCCTCAGCCGCCACCGCTGCCTTCAGCTCCGGGAACTTCAAGGCCTGGATTCGGATAAACAACGCCGTCATCACCAGATACAGCCCCATCATCACCTGCACATAACGCGGCGCGGTCTCAAAACCGCTGAAGCGCAGTTGCAGCAAACCGATGCCGCTGATCGGTAAAAGCACCACCGCCACCCACACCCACACAAAAAAACGTTGAAACACATTTGCCCACAGCTTCAGCCGGGCAGGGCCCTCAAGCGCCGCCATGGCGGCGGGGCGCAGGATCATCCAGGCGAAAAACATGCCGCCGACCCAGATCAATGCGGCCAGTACATGCAGGGTATAAGCGAGGCTAAACGCGGTCATTGTGGTACTCCGTTCTGCGCGGGATTAATTAGCGGGGTATGATAGCGACCGATCCGAACCACTGAAAATTTATCCAGCGTTTTTTGCGCCCGACTATCCATGATCAGCACTGAACTCAAAACCACGATCCAGGGCGCCTATTCGCGTTTTCTCGAAGCCAAGAGCTTGAAACCGCGCTACGGCCAACGCCTGATGATCGCCGAAGTGGCAAAAGTCCTCGGGGATATCGACACCGACGACGAAGGCCGCCGCGAGGGTGAGCCTGCGGTAGTGGCCGTCGAGGCCGGTACCGGTACCGGCAAGACCGTGGCCTACAGCCTGGCCGCGATTCCCACGGCCAAGGCTGCTGGCAAGCGCCTGGTGATCGCCACCGCTACCGTCGCGCTGCAAGAGCAGATTGTCTACAAAGACTTGCCCGACCTGATGCGCAACAGCGGCTTGAGCTTTACCTTCGCCCTGGCCAAGGGCCGTGGCCGCTATATGTGCCTGTCCAAGCTCGACGTATTGCTGCAGGAAGGCCACGCCCAAACCGCCACCGCCTCCTTGTTCGAAGAAGAAGGTTTCAAGATCGAGGTGGATGAGGCCAGCCAGAAGCTGTTTACCAGCATGATCGAGAAGCTGGCCGGCAACAAATGGGACGGCGACCGCGACAGTTGGCCCACCGCCCTGGAAGATTCAGACTGGGCGCGCCTGACCACCGACCACAGCCAATGCACCAACCGCCATTGCCCCAACTTCGGCCAGTGCGCCTTCTACAAGGCGCGCGAAGGCATGGGCAAGGTAGATGTCATCGTCACCAACCACGACATGGTATTGGCTGACCTGGCCCTGGGTGGCGGTGCGGTACTGCCCGACCCACGCGACACCCTCTATGTGTTCGACGAAGGCCACCACCTGCCAGACAAGGCCATTGGCCATTTCGCCCATTACACCCGCTTGCGCTCCACGGCCGACTGGCTGGAAACCACTGCCAAGAACCTCACCAAGTTACTCGCCCAGCACCCGTTGCCCGGCGACCTGGGCAAGTTGATCGAGCAAGTGCCGGAGCTGGCGCGCGAGATCAAGACCCAGCAGCAGTTCATGTTCAGCGCCTGCGAGCAGGTTGCGGACTTCAAGCCGGGTGAAGACGTCGAGGGCCGAGAGCGCCCGCGCCACCGTTTTGTCGGCGGGATGATTCCCGAGCACATGCGCGAAATGGGCATTGAGCTGAAGAAAGGCTTTTCACGCCTGACCGACCTGTTCACCCGCCTGACGGACTTGCTCAAGGAAGGCATGGATGGCGAGGTCAATATCGGCATCGCCAGCAACCAGGCCGAAGAGTGGTATCCCTTGTTCGGCAGTTTGCTGTCTCGTTCCCAAGGCAATTGGGAGCTGTGGACCGCCTTTACCGTCGAAGACCCGGAAGACAACCCGCCCATGGCCCGTTGGCTGACGTTGTCGGAAAGCGGTGCGCTGTTCGATATCGAGGTCAACGCCAGTCCGATCCTCGCCGCTGAAATGCTGCGCCGCAACCTGTGGAACGTCGCCTATGGCTGCCTGGTAACCTCGGCCACGCTGACGGCCCTGGGCACCTTTGACCGCTTCCGCATGCGTGCCGGCCTGCCGAAAAAGGCCGTCACCGCCGTGGTGCCCAGCCCGTTTCATCACGCTGACGCCGGCGTGCTGCGGGTGCCAGACCTCAAGGCCGACCCACGGGATGCGGCAGCGCACACGGCGGCGATCATTCGTGATCTGCCGTCGTTGGTGGAAGGCTCCCGCGGCACCCTGGTGCTGTTCTCGTCGCGCAAACAGATGCAGGACGTGTTCGACGGCCTCGACCGCGACTGGCGCAAGCAGGTGTTTATCCAGGGCAACCTGTCCAAGCAGGAAACCCTGAACAAGCACAAGGCGCGGGTCGACGGTGGGGATTCCAGCGTGTTGTTCGGCCTGGCCAGCTTTGCCGAAGGCGTGGACTTGCCCGGTGCCTACTGCGAACATGTGGTGATCGCCAAAATCCCGTTCTCGGTGCCGGATGACCCGGTCGAGGCCGCACTGGCCGAATGGATCGAAGCCCGGGGCGGCAACCCGTTCATGGAAATCTCGGTGCCGGATGCTTCACTGAAGCTGGTGCAGGCCTGCGGGCGTCTGCTGCGTACCGAAGAAGACCGCGGCACCATCACCTTGCTCGACCGTCGCCTGGTTACCCAGCGCTATGGCAAGGCGATCCTCAATGCATTGCCGCCGTTCAGGCGCGAAATTTCTTAAGCCACCGTGGGCGGATTCGCCCACTCTGTGGTCTATCTCATCACTATCATCAGGCCAGTCACCGGCCGTTTGGGAGAACCTTGTTCGTATGATTCGCACGCTGCCCGCTCTTTTTGCCCTGCTGTTCGCTGCGCCGTTGATGGCGGCGCCCGAGGGGCAACAAACGCTGTTCAACTTCGTCCGGCCGGCCGATGTGGTCAAGGTGGCGACCCAGGACGCCAGCCTGCCGCAATACAATGCCGAACAAACGCCCGAAGGCGAGGTGCTGCGCCGCATCACCTTCAACCCAGCGGCCGAGCCGAGCCTGGTGCTCAGCCCGCAGGCGGGGACGTGGGACTGGTCGCAATCGAGCGCCATGAGCCTGCGTATCCAGAGCGCGATGAACTGGGCGCTGACCCTTTACGTCAAGGTGCAGAGCGCCGACGGCAAGATGCTCGTCAGCCGCATCGACCTGCCTGCCGGCCCGGCCCAGACGCTGCTCGTCCCGCTGCAAGCCAACTCACCGCTGAGCCAGGGCATGAAGGCCGGCCCGCCGATGCCGATGACTGTGGATGGCCAACGGGTATTGCTGGCCGCCAGCGCCGGGGAAATCGACCGCAGCCAGATCGTCTCGGTGACCCTGTCTATGCTCAAGCCCAATGCCGCTCAAAGTATCCTGCTCGAGCGCTTTGGCGTGCAGGACAGCGAGCCGGTATTGAAGGCTGCCTACACTGAACTGGTGGATGCCTATGGCCAATCCAACCGCGCACGCTGGCCGGAGAAGGTCAGCAGCGACGAGCAACTCAAGGCATCGGCCGCCAAGGAACAACAGCAGCTCAAGACCTGGCTGGCCGAGCGGGACAAGTCCTCCCTGGATCAATACGGTGGCTGGAAGAAGGGCCCGGCCTTCGACGCCAGCGGTTTTTTCCGCACCCAGAAGCGCGACGGCCGCTGGTACCTGGTGACGCCGCAGGGGCATCCGTTCTACTCGCTGGGGGTGAACACCGTGGCGCCGGACAACAGCCAGACCTACGTGGCGGGGCGCGAGTGGATGTTCGCGGCGCTGCCCAAGGCCGGCGAACCCTTTGACAAGTACTACGGCAGCGACGACAGCCGCACCGGCAACGGCGCCGGTGAAGGCCGCGGTTTTGGCTCCGGGCGTTGGTACGATTTCTATGGGGCCAACTTGCAGCGCACTTACGGCGGTGACGCGTTGGACCAGCCACGCTGGGTGACCCATACCCTCGATCGCCTGCAAGCCTGGGGCTTCAACACCGTCGGCAACTGGAGCGATCCGGACCTGGCCACTGCCGACCGCGTGCCGTACACCTTGCCGCTGTCGATTGTCGGTGACTATGCCAGCATCAGCACCGGCACCGACTGGTGGGGCGGCATGCCCGATCCGTTCGACCCGCGCTTTGCCATGGCCACCGAGCGCGCAGTAGCTATTGCCGCACGCGATCACCGTGACGATCCTTGGCTGATCGGTTTCTTTGCCGACAACGAACTGGCCTGGGCCGGTCCTGGCGAGGATGCAAAATCCCGCTACGCCCTGGCGTACGGCACCCTGCGCATGACCACCGACGTGCCGGCCAAGCGCGCCTTCCTCAAGCAACTGCGCGATAAATACCGCAATGAAGAGGGCCTTTCCAAAGCCTGGGGTATTCAACTGGCTGGTTGGGAACTGATGGAAGACCCAGGCTTCGAGCCGCCGATGCCCAGCCCTGAACACCCGGAAATCGAAGCCGACTTCAAATATTTCCAGAAGACCTTCGCCGATGCTTACTTCAAGACCATTTCCGACTCGCTGAAGTGGCACGCGCCCAACCAGCTGTTGCTGGGCGGCCGTTTTGCGGTGAGCACGCCCGAGGCCGTCGCTTCGTGCGCGCAGTATTGCGACGTGCTGAGCTTCAACATGTACACCCTGAAACCCCAGGACGGTTATGACTTCGCCGCGCTGCGTGCGCTGGACAAACCGGTACTGATCACCGAATTCAACTTTGGCTCCGCCGACCGCGGCCCGTTCTGGGGCGGCGTGACGCAACTGGCCCGCGAAGAAGAGCGCGGCGCGGCGTACTCCACCTTCCTCAAGCAGGCGGTGGCCGAGCCGTCGATTGTCGGGGTGCATTGGTTTCAATACCTGGACCAGCCGGTAACCGGGCGTCTGCTGGATGGTGAAAACGGCCATTTCGGCCTGGTCGGCATCACCGATGTACCCTTCCAGGGCTTTGTCGAGACGGTGCGCAAGAGCAACCTGGCCGCGCTCGACCAGTTGGGCCGTGAGGCGCAAAAAGCCAAGGCCACCCAAGCGATGCGTGAAAGTGAAGCCGGCAAGCCGGGGCGCGACGGCAAAGGCGCGGGGCAGGGGGCTGGGCATGCCGGTGGACACGCTGGAAATGGTCATTGATTCATCGTTGACGGGTTCACAAAACCTACAATGGCTGAAAGAATGGCGACCACTTTTCATGGTGTTTTCCGAGGGGACTTAGGTGCAGATTCAGGGTCATTACGAGCTGCAGTTCGAAGCGGTGCGCGAAGCCTTCGCCGCCCTGTTCGATGATCCTCAGGAGCGTGGTGCCGGGCTGTGCATCCAGATCGGCGGGCAAACCGTCGTCGACCTGTGGGCCGGTACTGCCGACAAGGACGGTGCCGAGGCCTGGCACAGCGATACCATCGTCAACCTGTTCTCCTGCACCAAGACCTTTACGGCAGTGACTGCCCTGCAACTGGTGGCCGAAGGCAAGCTCAAGCTTGATGCGCCGGTGGCCGAGTACTGGCCGGAGTTTGCCGCTGCTGGCAAGGACGCGATCACGCTGCGCCAGTTGCTCTGCCACCAGGCCGGGCTGCCCGCCATCCGCGAAATGCTGCCTACCGAAGCGTTGTACGACTGGCAATTGATGGTCGATACCTTGGCGGCCGAGGCCCCGTGGTGGACACCGGGCCAGGGCCACGGCTATGAGGCGATCACCTACGGTTGGCTGGTTGGCGAACTGTTGCGCCGCGCCGACGGGCGCGGGCCGGGGGAGTCGATCGTGGCGCGGGTGGCACGCCCATTGGGGCTGGACTTCCATGTAGGCCTGGCGGATGAAGAGTTTTATCGCGTCGCTCATATAGCGCGCAGCAAAGGCACTATGGGGGATGAAGCCGCGCAACGGTTACTTCAAGTAATGATGCGCGAGCCGGCGGCGATGACTACCCGTGCATTTGCCAATCCACCGTCTATTCTGACCAGCACTAATAAGCCCGAATGGCGACGCATGCAGCAGCCTGCGGCGAATGGCCACGGTAATGCGCGCAGCCTGGCCGGGTTTTATAGTGGTTTGTTGGACGGTAGTTTGCTGGAAAGCGACATGCTCGAACAATTGACCCGCGAGCACAGTATCGGGCTGGATAAAACCTTATTGACCCAAACCCGCTTCGGCCTGGGCTGCATGTTGGATCAACCGCAGTTGCCCAATGCCACGTTCGGCCTCGGGCCACGTGCATTCGGGCATCCCGGGGCAGGGGGCTCAGTCGGGTTTGCCGACCCTGAACATGATGTAGCCTTCGGTTTTGTGACTAATACCCTGGGGCCTTACGTACTTATGGACCCGCGGGCCCAGAAGTTGGTCGGAATATTGGCCGGTTGTCTATAAACCCCTTGCTGTTTCACAATTTTTTGTTACAAAGGCAAGTATAAAAAAGATGCTGAACGACATGTTGTAACTTGAATGTTCTTTTAGCGTCTGTTTAACGGGTCCTGCGACCCTCTGGTTTTTTCTCATTTTGTGGATATCTCATGTTATCGAACAAGTCTTTGGCACTGGCGCTGTGCCTCACTATTACGGGTTGTGCACAAACTCCACAAAATGATGCCGAAGGTGGGCATTGGTGGTCATTTGGATCTGACAAAGCGGCGACCAAGGATCCAGTGGCCCAGACCGACGCCAAGCCGGATGCCAAGCCGGCCGCCGGTGCCAAGCCTGTTGAGCCTGTCACCGCTGCTGCCGCTGCCCCGGCTGCCAAAGCCGACACCGGTTACAGCTGGTGGCCGTTTTCCACCAAGAGTGCCGAAGACAAAGCCGCCGACGCCAAGGCTGACCTGAAAGCCGACCTCAAGGCGGCAACCCCGGCCTCGGACGCGGCACCTGTCGTCGCCAAGACCGACAGCGAGCCGCGCTGGTGGTGGCCGTTCGAAAGCAAGCCAAAGCCATTGGCCAAGGTCGATGTGACCAATGTACCAATGCCTGACCCGAAGATCACCCAAGCTTGGCTGGACGAATACGAACCACGCCTGCGTGCGGCCATCAAGGACAGCAACCTGCAACTGGAGCGCCGTGACAACACCCTGGTGGTGATTGCCCCGGTAGACGGTTCCTACAACCCGAAGCGTCCGGCCATGTTGCTGCCTGTGACCCTGGGCCCGTTCACGCGGGTGGCCAAGGCCGTTGAAGCTGACCCGAAGACCGCCGTACTGGTGCTGGGCCACGTTGATGCCACGGGCAGCGCCCCCGCCAGCCAGGCGTTGAGCAAGGAACGCGCGCAGTCCATTGCCTCGATTTTCAGCCTGAGTGGTCTGAAACAGGATCGCTTGATGCTGCGTGGCATGGGCGACCTTATGCCGCGTGCCGCCAACGACAGCAATCAGGGGCGTGCGCTGAACCGTCGCATGGAAATCATGTTCACTCAGCGTACAACGATGTTGGCACTGCTGAGCAAGTACAACTCCGGCAAGACCCCGCCCGTAGCCGAAATGGTCGCAGTGCAGAATGTGCCTGCGCCAGCACCGGCGGCCAAAGCGCCTGCCAAAAAGGCCACGGCCAAGAAAGCGGCGGCCAAGCCAGCGGCTAAAAAGGCTGCGGCCAAGCCGGCTGCGAAGAAACCTGCCACGGCAAAAGCCAAGGCGGCACCCGCTTCGAACGATCAGGCGAAGAATTGAGCTGTTGAACCACAAGGATAAAGCCGCATGACCCAGGCACTGGCCGATATGCGCCGTGACTACACACGGGACGGTTTGAGCGAGGCCCAGGCCCCGGACGAGCCGTTTGCGTTGTTCCACCAATGGTTTGCTGATGCGGTGAAAACCGAACAGCCGCCAGTGGAGGCCAATGCCATGACGCTGGCGACAGTGGATCAGGACGGCCGCCCGCACTGCCGCATCCTGCTGCTCAAGGGCCTGGATGCACAGGGCTTTACCTTCTTCACCAACTATCAGAGCGCCAAGGGTGAACAACTCGCGGCGCGGCCGTTTGCGGCCATGACCTTCTTCTGGCCCACCCTGGAGCGCCAGGTACGCATTGAAGGGCGCGTGGCCAAGGTCACGCCTGAAGAGTCGGATGCTTATTATCAGGTGCGCCCGTTGGGCAGTCGCCTGGGTGCCTGGGCCTCTCCGCAGAGCAAAGTCATTCGTGATCGCCAAGAGCTGCAGGCGCTGCTCAAGGCCACTGAAGAGCGTTTCAGCGATACCCAGCCCGATTGCCCCGAGCATTGGGGAGGGTACCGTTTACTGCCTGAGCGCATCGAGTTCTGGCAAGGCCGCGCCAGCCGCCTGCATGATCGCCTCAACTACCGCCTGCAAGACGGCCAATGGTGCCGCGAGCGCCTGGCGCCCTGAGCGTCACCTTTCGTCATCCCACCTGAATCAACACCGTTGCGTCGAAGTCTCTGTTCAAGAGACTTCGGACGGTTTCGGCTGTGCGGCTACACTGATCGAGCCGGTTATGGCATCGTTCCGTACCCTGGCTTGGTTACCGTTCGTCGAGTTCTCTGGTGCTGGCAGTCTGTACTCAGGCTGAATGAAAGCAAGTTTCTGCCTGGTGCGCCGTGACACGCGCCAAGCCACAGCGTTTAATGAATACCTGTCCTTTGGAGTTGATGCTATGCGTAAGTCCGTTTTACTAGTTGCCTGCTTTACCACCCTGTCGTTGCTGTTGGGTGGCTGCGCCTCGAGTCTGACCGGCGACTCGTACTCTCGTGATGAGGCGCGTCGTGTACAGACCGTTCGCATGGGCACCATCGAATCCCTGCGTCCGGTGAAAATCGAAGGGACCAAGACCCCAATCGGCGGCGCCGCGGGCGCAGTCATCGGCGGCGTTGGCGGCAGCGCCATCGGTGGCGGCCGTGGCAGCATCGTGACTGCTGTGATCGGCGCAGTTGCGGGCGGCCTGCTGGGCTCGGCCACCGAAGAAGGCCTGACCCGTACCCAGGGCGTGGAAATCACCGTGCGCGAAGACGACGGCAGCATGCGTGCCTACGTACAAGCCGTGCAGGAAAATGAAATCTTCCGCATTGGCGACCGCGTACGCATCATGACCGTCGACGGTACCAGCCGCGTTACTCGCTAAGCCTTGAGCTACAGGCGAAGAAAAACCCCCAACCGGGTGACCGGTTGGGGGTTTTGTTTGTAGGAGCGAGCAAGCTCGCTCCTACAACTGACTGACTTCAATCATGCACCGACGGCTTTCTTGCGACTTGCCATCGCCGTCATCGCATACCCGATGAAGGCCGCCAGGATCGACCCGGTCAGAATCCCCATGCGATCTTCACCGGCAAACTCACTGGCGCCCGGCACAAACGCCAGGGAGCCGACAAACAGGCTCATGGTGAAGCCGATCCCGCACAGGATCGCCACGCCCAGTACCTGGCCCCAATTGGCGCCGCTGGGCAGTGAGGCGATGCCGGTCTTGATCGCCAGCCAGGTGAGGCCGAACACACCGACTGTCTTGCCGATCAACAGGCCCGCGGCGATGCCCATGGGCACGGAGTGGGTGAAGCTCTCCAGGCTGACACCGGTGAGTGACACACCGGCATTGGCGAACGCGAACAGCGGCAGGATGGCGTAGGCCACCCAGGGGTGCAGGGCGTGTTCCAGGCTCAGCAGCGGTGAGGTTTCGGCATTCTTGGTGCGCAGTGGAATGCAGAACGCCAGGGTTACACCCGCCAAGGTCGCATGCACACCGCTCTTGAGCACGCACACCCACAGGATCAGGCCGATGATCATATACGGCCCCAGCTTGATCACGCCCAGGCGGTTCATCGCAATCAGCGCAATCAAGCAGGCTCCCGCGCCCGCCAGGGATGCCGTGGACAAGTCAGCGGAATAGAACAAGGCAATGACGATGATGGCGCCAAGGTCATCAATGATCGCCAGGGTCATCAGGAACAGCTTCAGCGACACCGGTACGCGCTTGCCCAGCAGGGCCAGAACGCCCAGCGCAAAGGCAATGTCGGTGGCCATGGGGATCGCCCAGCCGGCCAAGGCGGCCGGGTTGTCCTTGTTAAGCGCCCAGTAGATCAGCGCCGGCACCACCATGCCGCCGATGGCCGCTGCGCCAGGCAGCACCACTTGCGAAGGCTTGGACAGGTGACCATCGAGCAGCTCACGCTTGACCTCCAGGCCGATCAGCAGGAAAAACAGGGCCATCAGGCCATCGTTGATCCAAAGCAGCGCCGGCTTGGCGATTTTCAACGCGCCAACCTGAGCCACCACCGGCGTGTCGAGAAAGGCGTTGTACAGGTGCGACAACGGTGAGTTGTTGATAATCAGTGCCAAAGCGGCAGCGGCGATCAACAACAGACCACTGGCGGCTTCCAACTGGAAGAAACGGGTAAAAGTGCTACGCAGAGGCAAGGGATGCTCTCCAATCCAGGTTCAATAGGTGGGTACCCTAACCCGTACCGTTAGTTGTTAAAACAAAAGTTATATTCTTATTTGTTATAAGGGGTTGGCCGGAACATCGGTGGGTTAAAGACTAGCAATTGTGTGTCCAATTGCGTCGTCACTGTATCTGTGTGAAGCGTGGGAAACATCCTAAGATCACCGCTGAGAACCTTTAGAGAAACCACCATGAGCGACCACCGTACCTGGGCCCGCGAAGCCATTCGTATCATTGAAGCGGACTTCCAGCGGAGCGCCGATACCCACCTGATCCCGCTGCCATTACCGGGTTTGCCAGGCATCGAATTGTACTTCAAGGATGAGTCCAGCCACCCCACCGGCAGCCTGAAACACCGGCTGGCGCGCTCGCTGTTCCTGTATGCGCTGTGCAATGGCTGGCTCAAGCCGGGCGCCCCCGTTATTGAAGCGTCCAGCGGCTCCACCGCGATCTCTGAAGCCTACTTCGCGCGCTTGCTCGGCTTGCCGTTTATTGCCGTCATGCCCGCTACCACGTCCCAAGAAAAGATCGCCCAGATTGCCTTCTATGGTGGCAAGAGCCATCTGGTCCAGGATCCGACGCAGATCTACGCCGAATCCGAACGCCTGGCCCAGGAAAGCGGTGGTCACTTCATGGACCAGTTCACTTACGCCGAGCGTGCCACCGACTGGCGGGCGAACAACAACATCGCTGAATCGATCTTCCAGCAGATGCGCTTTGAACAGCACCCGGAGCCGAGTTGGTTGATTTCCAGCCCTGGCACCGGCGGCACCACCGCGACCCTGGGCCGTTATGTGCGTTATCGCCAGCATTGCACGCGGGTGTTGTGTGCCGATGCCGAACGCTCGGTGTTCTTCGACTTCTACCAGAGTGGTGACGCCAGCCTGCGCCTGGACTGTGGCTCGCGGATTGAAGGGATTGGTCGCCCACGGGTGGAAGCATCGTTTCTGCCGGCGGTGATTGACGCCATGGTCAAGGTACCGGATGCATTGTCCCTGGCGGCCATGCATTACCTGGCGCAGCGTTTGGGGCGGCGGGTTGGCGGTTCCAGCGGGACCAACCTGATCGGTGCGCTGATGGCGGCGCAACAGATGAAAGCGGCGGGGGAGTCGGGGTCGATCGTCGCGATCTTGTGCGATGGTGGTGAGCGCTATGCCACGACCTATTACGATCAAGCGTGGCTGGCGGGGCAGGGCTATGAGCTGGAAGGGTTGATCGCGGCGGTTGCGGCGAGTGTCGAGCGCGGTGAGGCGCTACCCGCTAACATCCTGCGCGCTAATATCTGACACGCCACTATCCAACTGTGTGCGGGTTTGCCCGCGAAAGCTGAGTGTCAGTCACTGAATTTTTAACTGCCCCACCGCTATCGCAGGCAAGCCAGCTCCCACATTGATCGTGTATTGCCCACAGGATCAACGCCCGGCACAGATCCCCTGTGGGAGCGGGCTTGCCCGCGAAAGCTGAGTGTCAGTCACTGAATTTTTAACTGCACCACCGCTATCGCAGGCAAGCCAGCTCCCACACTGGTCGTGTATTGCCCACAGGATCAACGCCCGGCACAGATCCCCTGTGGGAGCGGGCTTGCCCGCGAAAGCGGAGTGTCAGTCACTGAATTTTTAACTGCACCACCGCTATCGCAGGCAAGCTAGCTCCCACATTGGTCGTGTATTGCCCACAGGATCAACGCCCGGCACAGATCCCCTGTGGGAGCGGGCTTGCCCGCGAAAGCGGAGTGTCAGTCACTGAATTTTTAACTGCACCACCGCTTTCGCAGGCAAGCCAGCTCCCACACGGGATTTATGCCGGCCTTCAGCGTGCTTTAGGCCTCGATGCCGAGCATATCCCGCGCCAACGCTTCGGCGATCCGAATCCCATCGACACCCGCCGACAGAATCCCACCGGCGTACCCCGCGCCTTCTCCGGCCGGGAACAAGCCTTTGACGTTCAGGCTCTGCATCGACTCGTTGCGGGTAATGCGCAGTGGTGACGAGGTGCGGGTCTCGATGCCGGTCAGCACCGCATCGTGCAGCGAGTAGCCTTTGATCTGCTTCTCGAACGCCGGCAAGGCTTCGCGGATGGCTTCGATGGCGAAGTCCGGCAGGGCCAGGGCCAGGTCGCCCAACGACACGCCGGGTTTGTAGGACGGCTCCACACTGCCCAGCGCGGTGGAGGGTTTGCCGGCGATGAAGTCACCTACCAGTTGCGCGGGGGCCTCGTAGTTGCTGCCGCCGAGGATGTAGGCGTGGGACTCCAGGCGTTCCTGCAACTCGATACCGGCCAGCGGGCCACCCGGGTAATCCACCTCGGGGGTAATGCCTACCACGATGCCAGAGTTGGCATTGCGCTCGTTACGCGAGTATTGGCTCATGCCGTTGGTCACGACGCGATGGGGCTCCGAGGTCGCAGCCACGACGGTGCCGCCCGGGCACATGCAGAAGCTGTAGACCGAACGGCCGTTCTTGGCGTGGTGCACCAGCTTGTAGTCCGCAGCACCCAGCTTCGGGTGGCCGGCGTATTTACCCAGGCGTGCGGCGTCGATCAGCGACTGTGGGTGTTCGATACGGAAACCCACCGAGAACGGCTTGGCTTCCATGTACACGCCACGGTCGTGGAGCATGCGGAAGGTGTCACGGGCGCTGTGGCCCAGGGCAAGAATCACGTGCTTGGAGAGGATCTGATCGCCGCCATCGATGACCACGCCGTTCAACTGGCCGTCTTCGATCAACACGTCGGTGACCCGCTGCTCGAAGCGCACTTCACCGCCCAGGGCGATGATCTGCTCGCGCATGTTTTCCACCACGCCGGTCAGGCGGAAGGTACCGATGTGCGGCTTGCTGACGTAGAGGATTTCTTCCGGCGCGCCGGCCTTGACGAACTCGTGCAGCACTTTGCGACCGTGGAATTTCGGATCCTTGATCTGGCTGTACAGCTTGCCGTCGGAGAAGGTGCCTGCGCCGCCTTCACCGAATTGCACGTTGGACTCGGGGTTGAGCACGCTTTTGCGCCACAGGCCCCAGGTGTCCTTGGTGCGTTGGCGCACTTCCTTGCCGCGCTCGAGGATGATCGGCTTGAAGCCCATCTGTGCCAGCAGCAGCCCGGCGAAGATCCCGCAGGGACCGAAGCCCACCACGATTGGCCGCTCAGCCAGGCCTTCCGGCGCCTGGCCCACCACCTTGTAGCTGACATCCGGTGCCGGGTTGACGTTGCGGTCGTCGGCAAACTTGAGCAGCAGGGCGGCTTCACCCTTCACGTTCAGGTCGACGGTATAGATGAAGCACAGCTCAGAGGTCTTTTTACGCGCATCGTAGCTGCGCTTGAACAGGGTGAAATCGAGCAGGTCATCACTGGCGATGCCCAGGCGCTGCACGATGGCAGTGCGCAGGTCTTCTTCGGGATGGTCGATGGGCAGCTTGAGTTCGGTGATTCGTAACATGACAGGATCCGGTAGGCGGCGGGCAAGGAGGCCGGCTGTTTTGCAAACCGGCGATTATAAGCCCCAATGGCAAGTTTCCGTCAGGTTAAAACAGCACAGGGCCTAATCAGTCGTCCCGCGAGCCGCCGAATGCTGCGCAACCACGCTGCACCTGGCCGTTCACGCGCAACTCGGCGCTCATGTGTTGCAGGCTGCCGCTCACACTGTCGACGCAGCGCTGGGGCGCCACCCACAGTTCGATGTGCTGGTTGTTGGCTTCGGTCATCAGATTGAAGCGGCCGTCGCCCAGTTGTTCCTCGACGTACGGCACTGCCAAAGGTGGATGGCCTTCGCGTTCCAGCACCATACCCTTGGCCGTGACATTCATTGCCCAGGCGGGTTTATGGCCGTTGGCCCGCAGGATCATGCGCTTGAAATCCGGGTCGGAGCACGCTGAAGTCGAGCGTTCGACGCGATACAGCTGTTGCAGGTCCACTGAACCCTGGGTGCCGCTGGCGACCCCGGAAAACTTGCCGCGCAGGTCGGCAAACAGCTTGCCCTGCTGACCGGCCAGCGAGGCGGCTTCCTGCAGGACGCTGGTGCCGCCGGTGTCGTTGACCACGTAGCTACGCTGGCCGCCGCACGGCTGGAACAGCAGTTTGCCGTCCACCGCGGTCAACTCACCCTGCATACGGGTCAGCCCGACAGTCGATGGCTTGGCCGGCTCGCTTTCGAACAGTTGGCAGGCGGCGAATACAGGAAGCAAGGCAAACAGAACGAGGGTACGGGCGGCGCGCATTATCGGGTCTCCAGGCAAGTGCCGCCACGTTACGCAGGCTGGCCGTGCATCACAAGCCCGCTTGCCAGCTTCAGGCGTTTCTTACAGCACTCACCCTCACCCCACGATAAAGGTCTGACCAGTTTGTAGGCCCTCGACGCTTTTTGCGTAAGCCAGCGCCACATCGGCGGCGGGGGCAGGTTTGTAGCCACGGAAATAAGGGGCATAGCTGCCCATGGCTTCCAGCAGCACCGTCGGGCTGACCGAGTTGATACGCAGGCCGCGTGGCAATTCAATGGCCGCCGCTTTGACGAAGGCGTCCAATGCACCGTTGACCAAGGCCGCCGAAGCGCCGGTGCGGATCGGATCACGGTTCAGGATGCCGCTGGTGAAAGTGAATGAAGCGCCATCGTTGGCGTACTCACGGCCGATCAACAGCAGGTTGACCTGGCCCATCAGCTTGTCACGCAGGCCCAGTTCGAAATCGCTGTCGTGCATGTCTGCCAAGGGCACGAAGTTGACGCTGCCTGCCGCGCAGATCAGGGCGTCGAACTTGCCGGTCTGTTCGAACAGCGTGCGGATCGAGGCGCTATCGCTGATATCCACCTGGAAGTCACCGCTGGTGCGGCCGATGCTGATCACTTCGTGGCGCTGGGCCAGTTCCGCCTTGACCGCTGAACCGATGGTGCCGCTGGCACCGATCAATAGAATTTTCATCGTGCTGTTCCTCTGGGGCTGATTCCTTGCAGGAGCGAGCTTGCTCGCGAAAAACTCAAGGTCGCCGGCGTGTAGTCAGGCTTACCGCGTGATCGTTGACGTTCTTCGCGAGCAAGCTCGCTCCTACAGGGGTTGGGATTTGCGTTCAGTCTAATGTGGCTTTTTAACTGGATAAACGTGCTAATAGGCAACTTTTGGTTTTCAAATGGAAACAGTTCATGAGCGAAATGGATGACCTGGCGGCGTTCGCCGTGCTGATCGAAGCCGGCAGTTTCACCGTGGCGGCCGCACAATTGGGCTGCAGCAAAGGGCAGTTGTCCAAGCGCATCAGCCAGTTGGAAGCGCAGTTTGCCGTGGTTTTGCTGCACCGCACCACGCGCAAGCTGAGCCTTACTGCTGCCGGCGCGGCGTTGCTGCCCCAGGCACAAGCATTGGTGGTGCAGGTGGAACGCGCCCGGCAGGCATTGGCGCGGATCAAAGATGATTTGGCTGGCCCTGTGCGTATGACCGTTCCAGTGTCGTTGGGTGAAACCTTCTTCGATGGCTTGCTGCTGGAGTTCTCCAAGCAATACCCGCAGGTGCAGATCGAGCTGGAGCTCAATAACAGCTACCGAGACTTGGCACGGGATGGTTTTGACTTGGGGGTACGTTCGGGCGCCATCGAACATGAACGCTTGGTGGCTAAACCTTTGCTGGCCTGGCATGAGATGACCTGCGCCAGCCCGGCTTATCTGGAACAGCATGGCGAGCCGCAGACCCCAGCAGACCTGGCGGCGCACAGCTGTTTGCTCAACAGTCATTACAGCGGCCGCGAGGAATGGTTGTACCACCAGCAACACGAATTGCTGCGGGTAAAGGTGAGCGGCACCTTCGCCTCCAACCACTACAACCTGTTGAAAAAAGCCGCGTTGGTCGGCGCCGGTATTGCTCGCCTGCCGTCCTACGTTCTACCCACGGAGCTGGCTGACGGCCGATTGCGCTGGCTGCTGCGCGATTATCAGACACGCAGCATGCCGATGTACCTGGTGCATCCCTACCAGGGCGGTTTGCCTCGGCGTACCCAGGTGCTGGCCGACTACCTGGTGGACTGGTTCAAGCGCAGCGGCGAAGCGCTGGATCGGCTTCAGCGATAACGACGGGCAATCAGGTAGTCGATGGACAGGCAGCCCGGGCCTTTGGCAAGCAACAACAATAACAGCGCAAGCCAGGTGCCGTGAGTGGGGTAGGCGTCAGGGTAGACGAACAGCTGGATGGTCAAGGTCATGCCGATCAAGGCCAGGGCCGAGAAGCGCGTGGCGAACCCCAGCAGAATCAATACCGGGAAAAAGTGCTCGGCAAAGGTTGCCAGGTGCGCGGCCACCTCTGGCGACAGCAGAGGTAATTGGTATTCGCTGCGAAACAAAAAGAGCGTCGAGGCGGCGAGTTTGGGCTCACCCCATTGGAAGGTGCCGCTGATCAGGTCAATGGCAAAGCCTTCGACCTTGGTCTGGCCAGACTTCCAGAACACCGCCGCAATGGAGAAGCGCGCCATAAAGGCGATCAGGCTGTAGGGGATTTTTTCAAACAGTGCGACGGTTCGTTTTACCAGGCAGGGAGCGGGAAAGTTCATGGCGATACCTCTGGTTGCAGATGCAAATGGGTGATGGCGTCGTGGCTGATCAACAGCGTGAGACATAGGTGCAAATCGAATTCGTCGGAGGCTTGCAGGGCATCAGCTATGGCCATTTCCAGCCCTGCGCCTTGGTTGAGTCGGTTGATAAAGGTCACAGACCCGCGGTCGATGGCGAATACCTTGACTACCAACCCTTGGCGCAAGACCAGCGCGCCTTGGGCATGCCAGGGGTTCAAGCTGGTGATGGCCCCGTCGGCCTGGTGCGCCGCCCAAACCGATACCACCGCGTAGGAAGATTCCAACGTGGCAAGTGACGGATGCAGTCGTACACGCAGTTGCCCCAGTTGTGCGCAACCTTGCAGTTGCCGAAGTACGCAGTGCTGATCCAGAACCTGGCAATCCGCCGCGTGATAAGCGCGGACCCTCAAGCGTTCCAGCCGGGCGACATCGGCCAGGTAGGGCACGCTCCAGGCTGGTTCGAAACCCTGGATAAAGTCAGCGAACGTGCCGCCGTACTCACTGATC
>NZ_WJZM01000026.1:0-81655 GCF_021609545.1 Pseudomonas sp. PA-1-6B | reverse complement strand
CATGCTTGCAGCGTTGAGTTTGACCTCACTGGAATAGGACTTTCGCATCATCTGTACACCTCAGGTTTGGGCGCCATCATAGCGCCCTATTGATGTGTCCAATTTCATTAGGCCAGATCAGCTTGCCTGCGATAGCGCTGGTTCAGGCAACACTTATGTCGCCTGTGCCGCTGTCATCGCAGGCAAGCCAGCTCCCACTGATCAGTCTGGTTTATGGCGCTTGCGCACCAGCTTCATCACCACCACGAAGAATACCGGCACAAACACCACCGCCAATGTCGCCGTGATCATTCCGCCAATCACACCGGTGCCAATCGCCTGCTGGCTGGCCGAGCTGGCCCCCGTAGCAATCGCCAACGGCACCACGCCGAGGATGAATGCCAGGGACGTCATGATGATCGGCCGCAGTCGCAACCGTGCCGCTTTCAAGGTGGCGTCGATCAAATCCTCGCCCTGGTCATACAGGTCCTTGGCGAACTCGATAATCAAGATCGCGTTCTTCGCCGACAGGCCAATGATGGTGATCAAGCCGACCTTGAAGAACACGTCGTTGGGCATCCCGCGCAAGCTCACGGCCAACACCGCACCCAGTACCCCCAGCGGCACCACCAGCAACACCGAGGTGGGAATCGACCAGCTTTCATACAGCGCGGCCAGGCACAGGAACACGATCAGCAGCGACAGGCCCAACAGCAGCGGTGCCTGAGAGCCGGACAAGCGCTCCTGCAACGACAAACCCGTCCATTCCTGGCCCAGCCCTGCAGGCAACTGGCTGACCAGCCGCTGGATTTCGCTCATGGCCTCACCGGTGCTGTGCCCCGGCGCGGCTTCGCCGCTGATGGCGATGGCCGGGTAGCCGTTGTAACGGGTCAACTGCGTGGGGCCCTGGGTCCACTTGGCTTCGACGAAGGCTGAAAGCGGCACCATCTTCCCGGCGTTGTTGCGCACGTGGATTTTCATCAGGTCGGCCACCTGGCTGCGCTGGTCGCCTTCGGCTTGCACCACCACGCGCTGCATACGGCCCTGGTTGGGGAAGTCGTTGATATACGCCGAGCCGATCGCCGACGACAGCACGTTGCCTACGTCGGCAAACGACACACCCAGGGCGTTGGCCTGCTTGCGGTCCACTTCCAGCTGCACTTGTGGTGCTTCAGCCAAGGCGCTTTCACGCACGTTGGCCAGGATCGGGCTTTTCGCTGCAGCGTCCAGCAATTCGGTACGTGCGGCCATCAACCCGGCGTGGCCGACGCCACCGCGGTCCTGCAAACGGAACTCGAAACCACTGGAAGTGCCCAGGCCGTCTACCGGTGGCGGCAGGACTGCATAGGCAATCGCGTCCTTGAGTTCGCTGAAGGCCATGTTGGCGCGATCGGCAATCGAGGAAGCGGAGTCATCACTGCCACGCTCTGACCAATCCTTGAGCGTGGTAAACGCCAGCGCGGCGTTTTGCCCGGAACCGGAGAAGCTGAAGCCCATGATCATGGTGGTATCACCCACCCCAGGCTCGCCTGCGTTATGCGCCTCGATCTGTTCGGCCACTTGCACCGTACGGTTCTTGCTGGCGCCCGGCGGCAACTGGATATCAGTGATGGTGTAGCCCTGGTCTTCCACCGGCAGGAACGAGGAGGGCAGGCGGCTGAACAACAGGCCCATGCCCACCAGTAATACCAGGTAGATCAGCAGGTAGCGGCCGCTGCGCTTGAGGGCATAGGCCACCCAACCTTCGTAACGGTTGGTGAGTTGGTCAAAGCGCTGGTTGAACCAGCCGAAGAAACCACCCTTGGCATGGTGCTCGCCCTTGGCAATCGGCTTGAGCAGCGTGGCGCACAGTGCCGGGGTCAAGGTCAGGGCCAGGAAAGCGGAGAACAGGATCGAGGTGGACATCGACAGTGAGAACTGCTGGTAGATCACGCCCACCGAACCCGGCATGAAGGCCATCGGCAGGAACACCGCCACCAGCACCAGGGTGATACCGATGATGGCCCCGGTGATCTGGCCCATGGCTTTCTTCGTCGCCTCTTTGGGTGACAGGCCTTCGGTGGCCATGATGCGCTCGACGTTTTCCACCACCACGATGGCATCGTCCACCAGGATGCCGATAGCCAATACCATGCCGAACATGGTCAGCACGTTGATCGAGAAGCCCAGCAGCAACATGGTGGCGAAGGTGCCCATCAGCGCGATCGGCACCACCAGCGTGGGAATCAAGGTGTAGCGCACGTTCTGCAGGAACAGGAACATCACCGCGAACACCAGCGCCATCGCCTCCAGCAAGGTGTAGACCACCTTGGTGATCGAGACTTTGACAAAGGGCGAAGTGTCGTAGGGAATCTTGTATTCCACATTGGCAGGGAAGTAGCGCGACAACTCGTCCATTTTCGCCCGCACCAGCGTTGCGGTACTCAATGCATTAGCGCCGGGCGACAGTTGCACGCTGACGGCGGTAGACGGCTTGCCGTTCAGGCGGGTGGAGAACTGGTATTCCTGGCTACCGACTTCCACCCGTGCCACATCGCCGATGCGCACGGTGGAGCCATCGGGGTTAGCCTTGAGCACGATGTCGGCAAACTCCGCCGGGGTGGACAGTTGCCCCTTGACCAGCACCGCCGCGGTGATCTCCTGGGTGTGGGTGCCCGGCAAGTCACCGATGCTGCCCGCTGAGACTTGGGCGTTCTGGGCGCTGATCGCGGCGTTGACGTCGGCCGGCGTGAGGTTGAAACCGATCAGCTTCTGCGGATCGATCCAGATACGCATCGCTCGCTCGGCGCCATACAACTGGGCCTTGCCGACCCCGTCCAGGCGCTTGAGCTCGTTCATCACGTTGCGCGCCAGGTAATCACTGAGCGCCACGTCGTCAAGCTTGCCGTCGTTGGACGTCAATGTGACCAACAGCAGGAAACCGGCGGAGACTTTTTCCACCTGCAAGCCTTGCTGAGTCACGGCCTGGGGCAGGCGCGGCTCGACGACCTTGAGGCGGTTCTGCACATCCACCTGGGCCATTTCCGGGTCGGTGCCCGGTTGGAACGTGGCGGTGATCGTCGCCGAACCCAGGCTGCTCTGGGATTCGAAATACAGCAGGTGATCGGCGCCGTTGAGCTCTTGCTCGATCAGGCTGACCACGCTCTCATCCAGGGTCTGGGCCGAGGCACCGGGGTACACCGCGTAGATTTCCACCTTGGGTGGCGCGACGTTGGGGTACTGCGCCACCGGCAATTGCGGGATCGCCAGGAAGCCCGCCAGCAGGATAAACAGGGCCACCACCCAGGCGAAGATCGGGCGGTCAATAAAGAACTGCGGCATGACGGGTTATTCCTTTACGAGCGGGCTGTCGTCCACTTCAACTTTTTCACCGGGGCGTGCGTGTTGCAGGCCCTCGACGATGATGCGGTCGCCGGGCTTGAGGCCGCTGGTGACGATCCAGCGATCGTCTATCACTGCACCCAACTCCACCGGTTGCTGGCTGACGGTCTGTTCGGCGTCCAGCAGCAACACCATCGGGATACCAGCGCTGTCGCGGGTGATGGCGCGTTGCGGCACGCTGATACCTTGTTTGTCCACGGCCTGTTCCACGCGCACCCGCACAAAGCTGCCGGGTAACAGGTCGAGGTCCGGGTTGGGGAACTCGCTGCGCAGGATGATCTGCCCGGTGCCCGGATCGACGCTGATGTCGGCGAAGAGCAATTTGCCTGGCAACGGGTACAGGCTGCCGTCGTCCTGGATCAAGGTGGCCTTGGCCTGGTCCTGGCCGACCTGCTTCAAGCTGCCGGCACGAAAGGCGCGGCGCAGGTCGTTCAGCTCACGGGTGGACTGGGTGAGGTCGGCGTGGATCGGGTCCAGTTGCTGGATAATCGCCAGCGGCGTGGCTTCGTTCTGGCCGACCAGCGCGCCTTCGGTCACCAGGGCGCGGCCGATGCGCCCGGAAATCGGTGCGGTTACTGTGGCATAGCCCAGGTTCAGCTTGGCACGCTCGACGGCGGCCTTGTTGGCGGCCACTTCGGCGTTGGTCTGGCGTAGGGCGGCGCGGGCGTTGTCGTACTCCTGGCCGCTGATGGCGTTGCCTTCGACCAGTTGGCTGTAGCGCTGCTCTTGCAGGCGTGCCTGGAACGCATTGGCCTCGGCCTTGCTCAGGTTGGCCTGGGCACTGTCCAGGTCGGCCTTGAACGGCGCCGGGTCAATACGGAACAACACGTCGCCTTGCTTGACGTCGTGGCCTTCGTTGAACACCCGCTGCATGACCACCCCGGCGACCCGGGCGCGTACTTCGGCGATACGCGGTGCGGCGATGCGCCCGCTCAGTTCGCTGGTAATTGAGAGTGGCTTGGCCTGCAGGGTTTCGATCCGTACTTTGGCCAGGGGCATTTGTGGCGCCTCGTCTGCCGACTGACCACACGCGCTCAGCGCCAGTGTGAGGGCCAACAGGCAAAACGGCGCAAACAGATTCTTCGACATGCTCTTATCCCAATATTGACTGGCGCATCCTAAGGTCACCTGCGCCGTGGTGCTGTGAAGCTGTGTAGCGGGTCTGTGAAGAAGTGTAAGGTACGGCGCGCAGGGCGTCGGGGGCGTATATCCTTGCACAATCCTGCAACACACCAACAAACAGCATTATTTGGAAACACCATGCCCAACATCCTCCTGGTGGAAGACGACGCCGCACTCTCCGAGCTGATTGCCAGCTACCTGGAGCGCAATGGCTACCACGTCAGCGTGCTCAGCCGCGGCGACCATGTCCGTGAACGCGCACGCCTGAACCCGCCGGACCTGGTGATCCTCGACCTGATGCTGCCGGGCCTCGACGGCCTGCAGGTGTGCCGTTTGCTGCGCGCCGATTCGGCGGGGCTGCCGATCCTGATGCTGACCGCCCGCGATGACAGCCACGATCAGGTTCTGGGCCTTGAGATGGGCGCCGACGACTACGTGACCAAACCCTGCGAGCCGCGCGTATTGCTGGCCCGGGTGCGCACATTGCTGCGTCGCAGCAGCCTGTCCGAACCCCAGGTGGCCAGCGACCAGATCGTCATGGGCAACCTCTGCATTGATCTGTCCGAACGCACCGTGACCTGGCGCGAACAGGCGGTCGAGCTGTCCAGTGGTGAATACAACCTGCTGGTGGTGCTGGCCCGGCATGCCGGCGAAGTGCTCAGCCGCGATCAGATCCTGCAACGCCTGCGCGGTATCGAGTTCAACGGCACCGACCGTTCGGTGGACGTGGCCATCTCCAAGCTGCGGCGCAAGTTCGACGATCATGCGGGCGAGGCGCGCAAGATCAAGACGGTGTGGGGCAAGGGGTATCTGTTCAGCCGTTCCGAGTGGGAATGCTGAACCATGTTTCGCGTACTGCTGCGCCTCTACCTGATCACCATCGTCACCTACAGTGCGGCGATTTACCTGATTCCCAAGCTGGTGATCCAGCTGTTCGAACACCGCTACATGGACTACAACATCGAACAGTCCCGTGGCCTGCAAAAGCTGATGGTCAAGCAGTACCAGCGCGCACCGGTAGAGCGTTGGTCCCAGGTCACCGACCAGTTGAGCCGCGATTTTGCACCGTTGAGGGTGCAACTGTTACTGCGTCAAGACGCCCGCTATACCCCTGAGGAAGAACAGTTACTGGAGCAAGGCAAGCCAGTGATCCGCCTGGGCGAGTGGGGCTGGATGGAAGAAATCAGCTCGCCGATTAACCAGCAGTTCGCGGTCAAGCTGACCGTACCGCCAGACCCGTTGGACATGAACCTGCTGTACTGGTCGATGAACGTGCTGGTCGGTGCCGCCTTGCTGGCGTGCCTGCTGGTGTGGCTGCGTCCGCACTGGCGTGACCTGGAGCGTTTGAAAAGTACCGCCGCGTTATTGGGCAAGGGCCATCTGGAGGCGCGTACGGGGCTCGCACCCAGCTCCAGCATCGGCGGCCTGGCGGCGGTATTCGACACCATGGCCGACGATATCGAGCGCCTCTTGAACCAGCAGCGCGATTTGCTCAATGCGGTCTCCCATGAACTGCGCACACCGCTCACCCGCTTGGATTTCGGGCTGGCCCTGGCGCTTTCCGAAGACTTGCCCCCGGCCAGCCGCGAGCGCCTGCAAAGCCTGGTGGCGCATATTCGGGAGCTGGATGAGCTGGTGCTGGAATTGCTGTCTTACAGCCGCCTGCAAAACCCGGCGCAATTGCCCGAGCGAGTAGAGGTGGCGCTCGACGAGTTTATCGACAGCGTGTTGGGCAGCGTCGACGATGAGCTGGAGAACCCCGATATCGTCATCGATGTGGTCCTCGATTGTGCCGTGGAGCGCTTCAGCCTCGACCCGCGCCTGACTGCCAGGGCCTTGCAGAACCTGCTGCGCAATGCGACGCGCTACTGCGACAAACGCATCCAGGTGGGCGTGAGGGTATGCCCCAAAGGCTGTGAAATCTGGGTGGACGACGATGGCATCGGCATACCGGCGGACCAGCGCGAGCGCATCTTCGAGCCGTTCTACCGCCTGGACCGTAGCCGCGACCGCGCAACCGGTGGCTTTGGCCTGGGCCTGGCGATCAGCCGGCGCGCCCTGGAGGCCCAGGGCGGCACTTTGACGGCTTTGGCGTCTCCCTTGGGCGGGGCGCGGTTTCGTGTGTGGCTACCTAACCTCTCGTGATCAGAGCACTTTGACTGCGCGGCCGATCCCGTGAATCGGCCCGGTGGGTTTGCCGGTGGGCGAGCCATTGGGCCCTTCCAGCGTCAGTTCAAACAACTGGTTCGGTGCCAGCGGCGGCAGCTTGTCCAGCGGCACCGACAAGGTCTGCCCCGGCTTTACCAGCCCCAGGGATACGGGCCCCTGCCAGCCATCGGCCTTGGTCCAGAACTCCAGGGCTTTGTCGGCAGGAATCTCCATCACCCCCAGTGGAATCAATTGGATCTGCTGATTATCACTGGCCTGCACCACCCAGCCCGGTGCCTGGTTTTGTGGCGCCATCAGCACCACCACGAAGCTGGGTGCGGTCATGGGCGGGCGCGTCAGTAATAAAACCGCCAGCACCACGCTTGCCATCAGGCCCGCGGCAGAAAGCCCGCGCCAGAACGCCAGCAGGTTCCACCACGCCACGCTCGTTTCGGGGGCTTTGATGCGGCGTTCAATGCGCCGCCACAGCTGTGCCGAAGGCGGCACCGGTTGTGCCAGCGCCACCAGAGGCAACAGACGCTGCTCCCAGGCATCCACCGCTGCACGCAGTGCCGCATCATGGGCCAGGCGTTGTTGCACCTCAGCGCGCTGTTCGGCGGGCAGGGTCCCCAGCACGTATTCACTGGCCAGTTCATCCAGGCTGTCGTTCATGCCATGCACTCCCGCAAGGCGGCGAGGCTGCGTTTGATCCAGGCTTTGACGGTACCCAGCGGGGTACTGAGTTTTTGCGCAATTTCGCTGTGGGAGTAACCGTCCACATAGGCGTGCAGGATGCAGGTACGGCGTGTCGGGTCGAGCCGCTCCAGGCACTGGTGGATCTGCCCGGAGCGTGCAGCAAACTCAACGGTCTGGGCAGGCTCTGCCAGCGGCTCGTACTGATCGTCCAGCGGCACGTCACGCGCGGTGCTGCGTACAACGTCCAGGGCCAGGTGGCGAGTCACGCTGAACACCCATCCCCGTGCGGAGCCTCGCAGGGGGTCGAAACTGCGTGCGCCGTGCCAGATCTTGATAAAGGCGTCATGCACGATGTCCTCGGCCAGTGCCTTGTTGCGGGTAATGCGCAGCGCCACACCGAGCAAGCGGCTGCTGTCCTGCTCATAGAGCTGGTGCAGGGCGCGATGATCGCCGCGGGCGCAGGCTAACAGGCACACTTCATAATCAAAGATGAGTTCAGCCAAACCAGAATTCCTGCCACTGAGGAGACGTCTACGCCTTGTAGGCGCGAGGTTGCTCGCGCCTACAAGGCCAGCGTAGCTGAGTTTGCTCAGTTGGCGGCCCAGAAGATGTAGTCCGCCTGGTATTTCACCACTTCCTTGGCGCCTTTGTTCGCGGTGGTGCACGGCGTAGCGGGAGCGACCCCGCCTTTGAGCGCAACCCGCTGGATATACGCCACGCCACTCATTGCACCTTTGCCCTCGGCCGGGTTGGCCTTGACCAGTTGATAGGGCAGGTTACCGGGGCTAGACGGCGCCACGGCCAATTGCGTGCCGGTGATGGTCGAGCCGTCCTTGGCCTGCCACGTGGCAGGTGGGCCGAAGTAGGTGCCGACCTGCTGGCCATTACGGTCGTTCAACACGGCTTTGGGGCCGACGAAGGTCCACTCGGTCTGGCCGGCAGCGTTGGCCTTGTCGCGGCATTCATAGGTGATTTCGCCGACCCCGGTGGTTTGCATCGCCACCTTGTGGCCATCCGGCACCTTGATGCTGTCCGGCAGGCCCGCCTGGGCAAACGCCGACGGTGCGGCGAGGAGCAAGCTGGACAGGCACAGCAGTGTTTTAGCGTTCATGGTGTTTCTCCATTGGGTAGAACAGCAGGGTTACGTTGATGACTACGGCCCAGGCCCGCCCATTGGATGCAGGGCTTTGCGAAAAAAAGTGAAGATTTCCAAAAAAGCATAAACTCAGATCGCATCGGTATAAGTGGTTATAAGAAAAATCGCTATCCTGCGGCCAGAAATTTATAAGGCCTCGGGTAGCTGGAATGGATGTAGGTAATATTGGTTTCGTGGTTGCCGGCCTGATCGTGGGTTTTATCGTGGGCATGACGGGGGTGGGCGGCGGTTCACTGATGACCCCGATCCTGCTGTGGTTTGGCATCAACCCAGCCACTGCGGTGGGCACCGACCTGCTGTACGCCGCGATCACCAAGTCTGGTGGTGTGCTGGTGCACAGCAAGAACAAGAACATCGACTGGTCCATCACCGGCTGGCTCACCCTGGGCAGCGTGCCGGCGGTGTTGCTGACGTTATGGTTCCTGGCCAGCCTGCACACCGACCCCAGCGCGATGAACGCGGTGATCAAGCAGGCCCTTGGCGTGGTATTGCTGCTGACGGCCCTGGCGATCCTGTTCAAGAAAAGCCTGTTGGCCTTTGCCCAGCGTCATGCTGGCGATTCCTACCATCTGCGCCCGCGCAATCTGAATGCGCTCACTGTTGTGACAGGTGCGATCCTTGGCACCATGGTGGCCCTGACCTCGATCGGCGCTGGCGCCCTTGGCACGGTGGCGCTGTTTATCCTGTACCCGTTCCTGGCCACGCGGCGCCTGGTTGGCACCGAGATCGCCCATGCCGTGCCCCTGACATTAGTGGCGGGCCTGGGCCATGCCAGCATGGGGAACATGGACTGGCATCTGCTGGGCTTTTTGCTGATGGGGTCGCTGCCGGGGATCTACGTTGGCAGCCATATGACCGGCAGGATTCCCGACGGGGTACTGCGGCCGTGCCTGGCGGTGATGTTGATGGCGGTGGGGTACAAGTTGGCGTTCTGAGCACGTGGCCTGACACCCCACGCTCCAACTGTGGGAGCTGGCTTGCCTGCGATGACGGCCTCACAGCCGACACCTGCTAACCTGACACCCCACGCTCCAACTGTGGGAGCTGGCTTGCCTGCGATGACGGCCTCACAGTCAACGCAGCTGGATTGTGTACATATCCATTCCTGCGGTAACGGCCACTTAGGGTTCCGCCCTGACGGCGGGTCACTTTGGAAAAGCCCCAAAGTAACCAAAGGGCTCTTGCCCCACCACTCGGCACCTCGCCTAGGCTCGGTGTGCCCGTAATCCGCCAGTGATTTGGGGGGCCGCCGCCACGCGCCATCCATGGCGCGGGGCGGCTAAACCGGCATCCCTGCCGGTTTACCCCCCAAATCCCTGTCGAATTCCGGCCAGCGTGGTTTGATGGGGCGCCTAAGATCAAGATCAAAAGCAGAGCAAGAGCAAGAGCAAGATCAAGAGCAAGATCAAGAGCAAGAGCAAGAGCAAGATCAAGAGCAAGATCAAGAGCGACTCGCTTCGCATCGTGGGTACGCTTGGTGCTGGTCGCCACTGTTGCTCCAGCAACAGCAGATCCACAAACTGCTGCGATCCCAGGCACTGGCAAGCCATCGCTTCAATCCCCCTTTTTTTCCGCAACCCCCCAGGCTACGGGCATTTGCCTGCCCCTGGCACGCTTGCTGCATAAGCCCTTGTAAATCCCCTGTACGAGGTAGCGTCCGATGAGTCAGCAAGCCGTGAAATTTGCCTATTGGGTGCCCAACGTCAGCGGTGGGTTGGTCGTCAGCAAGATTGAACAACGCACCCACTGGGGTATTGATTACAACCGCAAACTGGCGCAACTGGCGGAGGCGGCGGGCTTTGAATATGGCTTGACGCAAATTCGCTTCACCGCAGGCTACGGCGCCGAGAACCAGCATGAGTCTGTGGCGTTCAGCCATGCGTTGCTGGCGGCGACCACCACCCTCAAGGTCATCGCGGCGATCCTGCCCGGGCCGTGGCAACCGGCGTTGGCGGCCAAGCAATTGGCGACCATCGACCAACTGACCAATGGCCGTATTGCGGTGAATATCGTCAGTGGCTGGTTCAAGGGCGAGTTCCAGGCCATTGGCGAGCATTGGTTGGAGCATGATGAGCGCTATCGGCGTTCCGAAGAGTTTATCCGTGCTCTCAAAGGCATCTGGACCCAGGACGATTTCACCTTCAAGGGCGATTTCTATCGGTTCAACCAATACACCCTCAAGCCCAAACCCCTGGGCCAGCCGGAGATCTTCCAGGGTGGCAGTTCGCGGGCGGCTCGGGACATGGCGGCGCGGGTGTCGGATTGGTATTTCACCAATGGCAACACGCCTGAAGGGGTCAAGGCCCAGGTCGATGATATCCGTGCCAAGGCCGCTGCCAACCACCATTCGGTGAAGGTGGGCGTAAACGCCTTCGTGATCGCCCGCGACACGGAGGAGGAGGCACGTGCGGTGCTGGCGCAGATCATTGACGAAGCCGACCCGGAGGCGGTCAACGCCTTTGGTGACGCGGCCAGGCAAGCGGGCAAGGCGTCACCGGAGGGCGAGGGGAACTGGGCCAAGTCCAGCTTTGAGGACCTGGTGCAATACAACGATGGTTTCAAGACCAACCTGATCGGCACGCCGCAGCAGATCGCCGAGCGCATCGTGGCACTCAAGGCCGTGGGTGTGGACTTGGTGCTGGCAGGCTTCCTGCACTTCCAGGAAGAAGTGGAGTATTTCGGCAAACGTGTATTGCCGCTGGTGCGTGAGTTGGAAGCCAAGGCTGATGTCGGCGTGGGCTTGCGCGTAAATAATCTCAACGAGAAAGTGGGTAGCCTGGTTTAACGCTGTGCCTGGGCATTCTTCGCGAGCAAGCTCGCTCCCGCAGGGGGCAGGGTTTTTTCCAGGCGCAGGGCGTCACTGTGGTCTTGGTAGTAATCGTCGACTACGGCAAAGCGTCGATAGCCGTTGCGCTCATACAGGGCGAGGGCGCCGGGGTTGTCGGTGCGCACTTCCAGGCGCAGGTACGCGCAACCTTTCTCCAGCGCGCGGGTTTCGATATGCGCCAGCAACTGTTTGCCCAGGCCAAGGCCGCGGGCGTGTTCGGCAATGGCCAGGGAATACAAGCGCGCAAACCGGGTGCCGCGCCGAAACAGCACTAGCGCGTAGCCAAGCAGTTGGCCGTGCTGTTGCGCCACCCACAATTGGCCGTTGGCCCGGCTGATCATCCAGCGCACACTGCGCGGTGACAGCCGGTCGCTGCTGAAACATTGCTGCTCCAACGCCACCAAGTCGGACATATCGTCAAGGGTTGCAACGCGAAAGAAAAGAGCCATAAGACCGCCGTAAAAGTTGCGTAATGAAACGGGACTTCTCTAAATGATCGTGCTTAATAGAAAAGGTCGAGTTCTCTAAAGCGGATCAATTATTATGTCGGCGGTACAAAGTCATTGGCGTCAAGTATCCGAGCAAACCGTTGCGGCGACAATAACATCCAACGGTTATTTTTCTGCTGCGGCCCAACGTTCGAGCCACGTTGTCATTATTGTCGAACGCAAGGAAGATTGGGCCTCTTACTTTCCCTGTGAACACATCGTCACCGCCCAGGAGTACTTGGAGCACACGCGGGATAGCGACACGGGCAAGCGTGTCCAGGTGATCAACCTGTGCCGCAGCTACAAGTACCTGGGGCACGGGTACTATTGCTCCTTGCTGGCCGAGGCACGCGGGCACAAGGTGATTCCCTCGGTACGCACCATCAGCGAGCTGACCAAAAAAGCCCTGTATGGGTTGGCTCTGGATGACTTGGATAAAACCCTGGAAAAAGCCCTGAACCATCAACTCTATCGCAGTACCGAAGGCTTTACTCTGACACTTTATTTCGGTCGAACGGATATAGAGCTCCTGCAGGAATTGGCTCGGCAGTTGTTTGAAACCTTTCCCAGTCCGATCTTGTTAGTTGAGTTTCGTCACCATAACGGCTGGCATATCGGCGGGGTCAAGTGTGGTGTATTGCACAAGTTGCGCGACGATCAGGAAGATCAATTCGCCCACGCCCTCGATAACTTCAGCCGCAAGATCTGGCGTCAGCCACGCTTGCGCCGTCTGGCCCGTTATGACTTGGCGATCCTGCACGATCCTCACGAACAATTACCACCCTCCAATCCTCGCGCACTGGAAAATTTCGTGCGGGTCGGCAAGGGCCTGGGCA
Source organism: Pseudomonas sp. PA-1-6B (assembly GCF_021609545.1). Classification (NCBI taxonomy): domain Bacteria; kingdom Pseudomonadati; phylum Pseudomonadota; class Gammaproteobacteria; order Pseudomonadales; family Pseudomonadaceae; genus Pseudomonas; species Pseudomonas sp. PA-1-6B. The sequence continues at coordinate 69,022 of NZ_WJZM01000026.1, read as the reverse complement.
TTGATGTGGACTTGATCGAACGCAAGGATTATGCCCGTCTGGCCGAATATGACGCCTTGTTGATCCGCGAAACCACCAGCCTCGACAACCATACCTATCGCTTTGCCAAGAAAGCCGAAAGCGAAGGATTGGTGGTGATGGACGACCCGGCATCGATCCTGCGCTGTACCAACAAGGTATACCTCACCGATCTGCTCAACAGCCACCAATTGGGCATGCCGGCCACCGAGATTCTCTACAAGGAACGACCGCAAGACTTTGAACGCATCGGCGAACGTCTGGGCTTCCCGCTGGTGTTGAAGATCCCCGACGGCTGTTTCTCCCGTGGGGTGATCAAGGTGGAAAGCCAGGCGGCGTTGCTCAAGGCCACGGCTGAGTTGTTCGAGCACTCGGTGCTGTTGTTGGCCCAGGAATTCCTCTACACCGACTACGACTGGCGCATCGGCGTGCTCAATCGCAAGCCGATTTTTGCCTGCCAGTACTTCATGTCCAAGGGCCATTGGCAGATCTACAACCACAAGGCCATCGGTCAGGCTATCAATGGCGAATGCCGCACTCTGGCAGTCCATGAGGCACCCAAGGCGGTGGTGGAGCTGGCGGTGAAAACCGCCAACCTGATCGGCGATGGGCTTTATGGCGTGGACCTCAAACAGTCGGGCGACAGGGTTGTGGTGATCGAGGTCAACGACAACCCCAACCTGGATGCTGGGATCGAAGATGCCTACTTGCAGGACGACCTGTATAGCCTGGTGCTGGAGGAGTTCGTGCGGCGCCTGGAGCTCAAGCGCCGGGGTCAGGTGTGGTAGAGCGTTCTGCCACTCAAGCAGTGGCTTGCAAGGTCAACACCTCAAACCCGTCCGCCGTCACTGCCACGGTGTGTTCCCATTGCGCCGAGAGGCTGTTGTCCTTGGTGACCACCGTCCAGCCGTCTTTCAGGCTGCGGGTTTTGGCGCTGCCCTGGTTAAGCATCGGTTCGATGGTAAACACCATGCCTTCGCGCAGTTCCAGGCCGGTGCCAGGCCGGCCGAAGTGCAGAATTTGCGGTTCCTCGTGCATTTGTCGGCCGATGCCGTGGCCGCAGTATTCGCGCACCACGCTGTAGCCGTTGGCTTGCGCATGGCTCTGGATAGCATGGCCGATATCGCCCAGACGCGCCCCGGGCTTGACCTGGCGTATACCGGCCCACATCGCCTCGAAGGTCATGTCCACCAGGCGCCTGGCCTTGGGCGTCACGTTGCCGATCATGTACATCTTGCTGGAGTCGGCAATGAAGCCGCCTTTTTCCAGGGTGATGTCGATGTTGATGATGTCGCCATCCTTGAGCAATTGCTTGGCGCTGGGCATGCCGTGGCACACCACTTCGTTGATCGAGGTGTTGATGCAGAAGGGGTAGTCGTACTGCCCAAGGCTGGCAGGGCGGGCCTTGAGGTCATTGCGGATGAAGGCTTCGACGGCGCTGTCCAGCTCCAGGGTAGAGCGGCCGGCGGCGACGAAGCCGTCGAGCATGTCGAAGACTTGCGCCAACAGGCGCCCGGCTTCACGCATTACGGCCAATTGTGCGGGAGTCTTGGTCATCAGCTGCGCCCTCGGATCAGGTCGGGTTTGTCCAGCAACAGCTTGTTGATCAGCTCGTTGTAGGGCAGGTGCGGGTTGAGTTCGGCGAGCAGGCCGATCTTGATCCAGAACTCGGCCTGGGCGTTGATGGAGCGGTCCATGGCGGCGCTGGCCAGGCGCAGTTGTTCGTGCAGCTGATCGGTGATCTTGACGATGCCCATAAGGTTCACTGTGTTTAATTGATATACGAATCGTATATGTTTCGTATGTTTGTCGCAAACCGCCTTCGGCGGAACGGTGATGGGTTGATTGGTTGCGATATGTTGCCGAAAAAAGGATTTCCACATAAACGCCGGTCCCCACGCTGCGGGTTAAACGTTTAATCGATGTCGTTCGACGATGATGCCAAACGGGTTGTTTTCTTTAATATGAGCAAGCGGTTTGCTTATGAGGAAAGGTTACAACCACCACAGTTTTTGCCGAGTAGGCTTACTGATTGAAAGCGTCTTCCAGGGTTGGCAAGACGTGGCAGGCAAGTGCCTGTCGGATACATATAACTGTTGGCAGTCTCAAAAAAGGAGAGGTTAGCCATGCTTTCAGAACTAGAGCTTCGCAGCATCATCGAAGGAAGTTTCCTGCCTAAACGGTGCGAATGCACCAAGGCCGAAGATGCCTCGTTGACGATCAAGGTCTACGACGACCGCGACCGGGACCGGGTGGATTTGGAAGTCAAAGGTATACATCCTGACAAGCTCGACAGCAGTCGAGCGATTTGCAACCTGATCACCGGGTTGCGTGAGGACCTCAAGCAAAGCCACGCACTGGTACTGCAACGAGCCGGCGCGCGCGGTTATCACTAGCGGATGCTTGAGTGTAAGTTGACCCCATGGGCCTGGTAGTTGCCAGGCCCAATGTTGACATCCTTCCTGTTTACCAGCGCACTCTTACGCCGAGATTGCCACTGACACCCTCAAAGTTGTTGTCGTCCAGTTGGGTGCCATAGTTACCCTCCATATAAACGCTGAACGCGGATGACAATTGAGCTACAACACCGACACCAATATCAGCCGTGGAGGACTTGTGATCGCTCTTGATCCGGTCCACCTCGTCGAACGTCACCGTGTCGCTACCGCCGAAGGTGTGCCAGACATTCGCCCGTAGGTACGGCTCCACAGGTGTGTTGCTGACCAGATAGCGGCCCTTGAGGCGTGCGCCGATGCGGCCGGTCCAATACTCCTGGGAGTCGAAAGAGACCTTGGAAATGCCATCGTGTTGACTGTCCAGATCGATCTTCTGGCCGATGACCTGGGCCTGAGGTTCCATCTCCCAATGCTCGGACAGCCTGAACGGGTAGCCGGCCTCGGCGGATAGCGCCAAGGCGTGGCCCTTGGTATCCATCTTCACCCCTCGGTCGGACTTGTTGTCGCCATCCAGGCGGGTACCCATGGCCACCAGGTCGACGTACCAGCCGGTCGGATCGGTGAGTGTCCAGTAAGCACCGAAGTTGTCGCCGTCGAGTTTGACCCGCCCGGAGCGATGGTTCTGCCAGCCCATTGCAAAGCCCTTCACGTCGCCGCGCAGGCGGCTCTGGCCGATAAAGAGGCCAAGGCGTTGCGTCTGCCCGCCGCTGGTTTCGGCGGCGTAAAGGTCATGGCCAACCTGATAGCCCTTGACCGTGCCGTCAAAACTCGGCGCCACGGTGCCCGACCAGCTTTTGTTGAAATCACTGCCATAGGCGCGGCCCCAACCTGCCGGCACGGCACCGGTCTCGGTCAACAGGCTTTGCTCGCCCTGGCGTTCATGGAAGGTGCCCAGAGCCTGCAACGTCATCAGTTGCGCAGCGGGGATGTCTACGGAGTAGACCGGAACTTCCAGACGATACAGTGGAATCGGCGCGGCACCTGCCACGGCGGTGGGAAGCACAGGGTTACTCGCCGCCGATTGCGGCGACGTGGCCGCGGCGACTTGGCTGGGCGGTGGCGGGGCAGGCTCGATCGGTGGTTGCGGTTGCGCAGTGGGTGGTTCCACAGAAGGTTCATCCGAATCCACTACAGGTGGAGTGGCGGGTATCGGCGGCACCGGCACCACCACGGGCGGTGTCGGCGGTACGGGTGGGACCGCAGGCGGTTGCACGGCCACCACCGAGGAACGAAGGAACCAGCTGTTTTCTGTATTGGCGGTGGTGCCGCCCTTGAACAGCAGGTATTCATAAGCTCCGGCGGAGACCGAGCCCTTCAAGGCGAACGCATCGTTGGTGCTGACGGCGCCGTTGAGCGCCTGGACCACTTCGATACCGTTGTTCTGGGTCAGCCCGCCGATACCGCCGAGGTTGCTGACGCTCAATTGGGTGTGACCGCTGATGTTGCCGTCGGACACTACCAGCTTGTCGGTGGCAGAGTTTTCGTCGCCCAGTAAGGTCTGCAGGTGCAACTGGCCGTTGTTGCCCACGTAATTGCCATGCACCGTCAATACGCTGCTCGCGCTGTTGTCGGTGGTCATGTCGACAGTGCCGGCGTTGTTGAGCGTCGCCAGTTGCCCGGCGGTGTAGGGGCGGATGCTGCCTTGGGTCACGGCCAGGGTACTGCTGCCGTCGATGTTGAACGTGCCGGTATTGCTGCCACTGTCACCGAGGAAAAAATCCCCGGCCAGGTCCAGGCGTGAATTGTTGGTGAGGTTGACGGTCTCCCAGCCGATATAGCGGGCCGCGGTGCTGGATGTCGTTGTGTCGAAGGTCAATTGATCGTTGCCCAGGCCACCATCGACGGAGGGTGTGGTGGCCAGCAGGCTTTCATTCAAGCCGCGCAGCAGGGCGGTGTCGTCACCATCGCCCATCAACACCGAGGACTTGATCTGCCCACCGTCAAGCCACCGGAAAGTGTCGTTGCCGACGCTGGCACGGATCTCACCACTGATCACGCCGCCACTCACGGTAATGCTGTCGTCACCACCGCTGGTGCTGATATTGCCGCCGATGCTGCCAGCGGAAATGATGATGGTGTCAGTATCAAAACCGGTGACCAGGTTGCCCAGGATGGCGCCTCCGGACATGTCATAGAGGTTCTTGTCCAGCTTCATATTCACTCGGCCAATGGTGCCACCGCTCTGGTAGGCCACATCGCCGTCCTCAAAGGCATCGACGATGGTGCCTCCCTCCATCCTGAAGGTGTCGAGCCCATCGCCCTGGAACAGCGCCTGTATTTGCCCACCGAGCATGACGAAGTCATCGATGCCGGCCCCTTGTTGCACCGCGCCGGTGATCTGCCCGGATTCGATGCGCACCGTATCCACGCCAGGGCCAAAGGTGACATTACCGTTGATGGTGCCAGTGCCGCCTGCAGGGAGGGTCAGGCGGTTATCCCCGGAAAGGTCGGTAAGGCCGGGACTGCTGCTGCTGTCGCACGTATAGGTATCGTTACCGGTTCCGGGGATGAGAACGCAGGCGGCATGAGAGGGTTGAGGGATCATGTACTGCAGTGAGAGGAGGCCGACAGCTAAAACGGCCCGGGTCGAGAAACCACTGGGCTTTTGCATGGGGGTGTCCTGAGTTTGTTGTAATAACTGCTCCTGTTTTTGGGTTTAGCACAGTTTTCCAGTAGCGCAATTTTTTATGCATGGCGCGCAGGCCACGGAATACGTGGCCTGTGTGATGGCACTTTGAGTTTTGGCCGCTCAGCTCAAGCCAGTTGGTGACGATAGGGCAGGTCTGGGCCGGTCTTGCCGCAGGTCAGTGCGGCGGCCCGAATCGCGAAGCCCAGCATGGCGTCGATCTGCTCGCGACTGAGCCTTTGCAGCCCGTCAACCGAATCCAACTGCTGTTCCGTGAGCCACGCAATCAGCGCCGCCTGGAAGGTATCACCAGCGCCCACCGTATCGGCCATCACCACCTTGACCGCAGGTTGCGACCAGGTGCCATGCTGGCGGCTGAACACCGACGCACCGTCGCCACCACGGGTGAGGAACACCAGTTGGCAGCGGTGTTGCAGCCAACCTTGCAGCACGCTTTCCGGTGTCTGGTCGGGGTAGAGCAGGTGCAGGTCTTCGTCGCTGACCTTGATCAGGTCGGCGTGTTGCACCAGCTCTGCAACGCGTGCGCGCCACAGGTGAATATCGGGCTGCGGGTTCAGGCGCACGTTGGGGTCGAGGCTGATCAAGCGCTTGCCGCTTTCACGCTTGACCAGGCTGAGCAGTGTGTCACCAATCGGTTGCACCACCAGCGAAAACGAGCCCACATGCAGCCCGCGAATCTCGTCGCCCAAAGGTGGCAAGTGGGTCAGTTGCAATTGCCGGTCGGCGCACCCTTCGCCGCGAAAGCTGTACTGCGGCGAGCCATTGGCGCCCACGGCTACCATCGCCATGGTGGTCGGCGCGTCGAACTCAACCAGAAAACGTTCGCTGATACCTTCGTCTTTCAGTACATGCTGCAAGCGCCGTCCAAGGTAATCGGTGGACAGGCCGGTGAAGAACCCCGACTCGATCCCCAGGCGGCGCAAACCCACCGCGACGTTGAACGGCGAGCCACCGGCAATCGCCTTGTAATTGAGCTTGGCGGCCTGCCCGCTGGCATCCTCCTCGCTGAAGAAATCAAACAGCGCTTCACCACACACCAGATACATAGTTGCTCGCTCTTAAAGGGTTGCCACGTGCTGTTGATAACGCTGATACGCCTGTTGATAGGCACTGAGATTTGCGGCCACGGGTAAGGTGCGGCTGGACGGGTCAATGCTCACGCATTTGTCGCACAGGCTGGACAGCGGTTCGCCGCTCTGGCACCACGCCGCCTGGATCGCCGCGCCCAGGGCGGCGGCCTCGCTCTGTTCGGTACACACCACTTCGGTGTGCATGATATCGGCGACCATCTGCCGCCACAGCGGGCTTTTCGAGCCGCCACCGATCAGGCGGATGCTCTGGCTTTGCAGGCCGGTCTGGCGCAGCAGGTCCAGGCCATAACGCAGGCCGAAGGTGGTGCCTTCGACCACCGCGCGGCACAGGTTGGCGCGGGTCAGGTTGGTCATGGTCAGGCCCTGCAGGCTGCCGGTGGCGTGGGGCAGGGCGGGCACGCGTTCGCCGTTGAGAAACGGCAGCATGCTCACGCCATCGGCGCCGATGGGTGCCTGTTCGACCAGGGCGTTGAAGGTGTCGAGGTCCAGTTCGAACAGCTCGCGAATCACCCCGGTGGCGTTAGTCAGGTTCATGGTGCAGATCAGCGGCAGCCAACCGCCGCTGGAGGAGCAGAAGGTCGCCACCGAGGCTTGGGGGCTGACGTTTGGCTGGTCGGCAAAGGCATACACGGTGCCCGACGAGCCCAGGCTCATGGTGATCACGCCGGGGGCGATATTGCCGGTGCCAATGGCGCCCATCATATTGTCGCCGCCACCACTGGACACCACCGCGTCGGGGTTGATGCCCAGGCGCTCGGCAATGGCCGGCAGGATCGTGCCCACCGCTTGGTCCGCTTCGATCAGTGTCGGCAAAGCGGCTTGCAGGCGGCCACTGGGGTCGATGTGCTGGAGCAACGCCACATCCCATTCGCGGCAGCGCACGTTGAAGTAACCGGTACCCGACGCATCGCCATACTCGGCGCAGGCGCGGCCGGTGAGCCAGTAGTTGAGGTAGTCGTGGGGCAGCAGGATATGGGCAATGCGCGAGAAGACGTCCGGATGCTGTTCAAGGGTCCAGAGCAGCTTGGACACCGTGTAGCCTGGTGCGATGACCACGCCCAGGCGCTCCAGAGAGCCGCGTTCGCCGCCCAGATGGTGCAGCAGCCGGTCGTTCTCCGGCGTGGTTTCGGTGTCGCACCACAGCTTGGCCGGGCGCAGCACTTGGCCTTGATCATCCAGCAACACCAGGCCGTGTTGCTGGCCGGATACGCCGATGCCGAGGATGTCCTGGCCATCCACGCCGGCCTGTTGCAGGGCGCGATGGGTGGCTGCGGTGAAGGCGTCCAGCCACTCCTGGGTATGTTGTTCACGACGGCCATTGGCGCCGCTGATCAAGGTGTGCGCCGCGGCGCCCAGGCCCAGCACCTTGCCGCTGGACGCATCGAGGACGATGGCCTTGGTGCCCTGGGTGCCGCAGTCGATGCCGAGGTAGAGGTTTTGCTGGGTCATGATGGAGTGCTCAGCAGTCTTATTGTTGGATTGAAAATACGGTCAATGTGGGAGCTGGCTTGCCTGCGATAGCGGTCTGGCAATCACCGCAGGGTTGACTGGACCACCGCTATCGCAGGCAAGCCAGCTCCCACATGTTTAATCCGGTTTGTTCAGGAGGTTTTGCAGTGTGGCGGTGACGCCTTTGTCGCGCAGGCTTTCATAGCAACGCTGGAACGCTGTCACAAACGCCGCCGACTTGGGAATAGCCGTGCCAAAAATATCTTCCACCCCCAGCAATCGCTGGCTGATCAGCGCGTCATCGCTCACCAGCTCCTGGCAGAACGCTGCCCGTGGGTCCGGGATGCTGTAGCGCGCGCCGTTTTCATCCACGCCTTTCAAATACAGCGCCCAGGCCGCCACCACCAGGGCGGCACGGTCCGTGTCGCGGGCGTCGGCGATCAGGCGGTTGATGGTCGGCACGGTGAACTTGGGAAACTTCGATGAACCATCGGAGCATACGCGCTCCAACTGGTCGGCAATCGCCTGGTTGGAAAAGCGATCCACCAGGGTCTGCTTGTATTCGGTCAGGTCGATACCAGGTACCGGCGCCAGGTTCGGCGTGACGTCCAGGTCCATGTAGGCGCGCATGTACGCCACGAACACGGGGTCGTTCATGGTCTCGTGAACGAACCGGTAGCCCTTGAGGAACCCCAGGTACGTGAGGGCCAGGTGGCTGCCGTTGAGCAGGCCGATCTTCATTTCTTCGTAAGGCGTGACGTCATCGGTGAACTGCACGCCGACCTTTTCCCAGGCCGGGCGGCCGTTGACGAATTTGTCTTCCAGCACCCACTGCACAAACGGCTCGCACACCACCGGCCAGGCATCGTCGATCCCGTGCTGGTCATGCAGTTGCAGGCGGTGGGCGGTGCTGGTCATGGGCGTGATGCGGTCAACCATGGCGTTTGGGAAGCTCACGTTGGCCTTGATCCAGTCATGCAGCCCCGCGTCGTGCAGGGCGGCGAAGGCCAGCAAGGCCTTGCGGGTGACGGCGCCGTTGTGGGGCAGGTTATCGCAGGACATCACCGTAAAGGCCGGGGTGCCAGCGGCGCGGCGCTGGGTCAGCGCGGCGCAGATAAAGCCGAACACGGTTTTCGGCGCTCTCGGGTGCGCCAGGTCATGCTGGATCTGCGGCAGGTGGGCCATGAACTCGCCGTTGCTGTCGTCGATGCAGTAGCCGCCTTCGGTGATGGTCAGCGAGACGATGCGGATCTGGGGGCTGGCAAGTTTATCGATCAGCGCCTGGGCGCCGTCTTCGGCCAGCAGCATGTCGCTGATCGAGCCGATCACGCGCACTTGCGTGTCGTCGGTGTCGCCCAGTTCATACAGGGTGAACAAATAATCCTGGCCGGCCAGGTCGTCGCGGGCCTTGCGGTCTTCACTGCGCAGGCCGACGCCGCAGATGCCCCAGTCCAGGCCCTCGCCGGTGTTCATCAGGGCATCGGTGTAGAACGCCTGGTGCGCACGGTGGAAACCGCCGACGCCAATGTGCGCGATGCCCTGGCGGATATCGGCAAGCGCGTAGGTCGGCACCTGCACTTCGGGCGCCAGTTGGGTGAGGTTGGCTTTATTCAATTTCATCTGGAAATACTCACGAAATCAGGCGGCAGCGCGCAGTGGACGGGCCACGGCTACGCCATCGGTGTCGAACAGATGGCAGTGCGCCGGGTCCAGGTGCAACTGCAGCGTTTCGCCGTATTGGCTGGCCATGTCGCCACGGATACGCATGGTCAGCGGTTCGCCGTTGCGGGTGATGACGTGGCAGAAGGTGTCGCTGCCCAGGCGCTCGCCGACGTCAGCGGTCACGGTCAGGGTGGTTTGCCCTGGCGCGGCGATTTCCAGATGTTCCGGGCGAATGCCCAGGGTTACCGCGCTGCCCACGCTCAGGGTGGCGCCGCTCAACGGCAGGCTGATCAGGGTGCCGGCGTCCAGTTGCACCTCACAGCCTTGGCTGTCGACGCGGGTGACCTGGCCCTTGAGGAAGCCCATCTTCGGCGTGCCGAGAAAACCGGCCACAAACAGGTTGGCAGGCTGGTGGTACAGCTCCAGCGGCGAGCCGACCTGTTCGATGCGTCCACTGTTGAGCACCACCACCTTGTCGGCCAGGGTCATGGCTTCGACCTGGTCGTGGGTCACGTAGATCATGGTGGCTTGCAGTTCTTTATGCAGGCGCGCCAGCTCCAGGCGCATCTGCACGCGCAGGGCGGCGTCGAGGTTGGACAGCGGTTCGTCGAACAGGAAGATCTTCGGGTTGCGCACAATCGCTCGGCCAATCGCCACGCGCTGGCGCTGGCCACCCGAGAGTTGCTTGGGCTTGCGCTCCAGCAAAGGCCCCAGCTCAAGGATGCGTGCCGCTTCGCTGACTTTGCTCTCGACCAGCTTCTTGTCGACGCCCGCCAGGTCCAGGGCAAACGACATGTTCTTGCGCACGCTCATGTGCGGGTACAGCGCGTAGGTCTGGAACACCATGGCCAGGTCGCGCTTGGCCGGGGTGACTTCGGTGATGTCGCGGCCATCGAGTTCGATGGTGCCGTCGCTGACCTCTTCCAGGCCGGCGATCAGGCGCAGCAGGGTGGATTTGCCACAGCCCGACGGGCCGACGAACACCACGAATTCCTTGTCGTTCACTTCCAGGTCGATGCCCTTGATGATGGAAAAACCTTCGAAGCCTTTTTGCAGATTCTTGATTTTCAGGTTGGCCATGATGGGCCTCCTTTTCGAATTATTATTTGACGGCGCCAAAGGACAAACCGCGTACCAACTGCTTCTGGCTGATCCAGCCAAAGATCAGGATCGGCGCGCAGGCCAGGGTCGAGACGGCGGACAGCTTGGCCCAGAACAAGCCTTCGGGGCTGGAGTAGGAGGCGATCAAGGCGGTCAACGGCGCGGCGCTGGAGGAGGTCAGGTTCAGCGACCAGAACGCCTCGTTCCAGCACAGGATCAACGACAGCAGTACCGTGGACGCCAGGCCACCCTTGGCGATTGGCAGCAGCACGCGCACCATTTCCTGCCACAGGGTGGCGCCGTCCAGGCGGGCGGCTTCGAGGATGTCCTTGGGGATGTCCTTGAAGTAGGTGTACACCATCCACACCACAATCGGCAGGTTGATCAGGGTGTAGATGATGATCAGCGCAATGCGCGTATCCAACAGGCCAAAGCTCTTGGCCAACAGGTAGATCGGCATCAGCACGCCCACCGGCGGCAGCATCTTGGTGGACAGCATCCACAGCAGCGTGCCCTTGGTGCGCTGGGTTTCGTAGAACGCCATGGAGTAGGCGGCCGGTACCGAAATCAGCAGGCACAGGGCGGTGGCGCTGAACGAAATCACCACCGAGTTCCAGGCGTAGGCAAAGTAGTTGCTGCGCTCGTTGATGTGCAGGTAGTTCTCCAGCGTCGGCGTAAAGATGAACTGCGGCGGCGTGGCGAACGCGTCGATTTCGGTCTTGAAACTGGTCAGCACCATCCAGAAGATCGGGAAGAAAATCAGGATCGCAATGGCCCAGGCCAACGTGCCGAGCAACAGGCTTTGCAGGCGGCGGGATTGTTGAAGCGTCATGGCGCGGCCCTCAAGGCTTGTCAGTCAGGTTTTTGCCGATCATCCGCACCAGGATGATCGCCGCGATATTGGCGATGACCACGGCAATCAAGCCGCCGGCCGAGGCCATGCCCACGTCGAACTGCACCAGCGCCTGGTTGTAGATCAGGTAGGCGAGGTTGGTCGAGGCGTAGCCGGGGCCACCGTTGGTGGTGGTGAAGATTTCGGCGAACACCGAGAGCAGGAAGATGGTTTCGATCATCACCACCACGGCAATCGGGCGGGCCAGGTGGGGCAGGGTCAGGTGCCAGAAAATCGCAATGGCGCCGGCACCGTCCAGGCGTGCCGCTTCCTTTTGCTCTTGGTCTAGTGACTGCATCGCGGTCATCAGCAGCAGGATCGCGAAGGGCAGCCATTGCCACGAGACAATGATGATGATCGACAGCAGCGGGTAATGCGCCAGCCAGTCCACCGGTTCGGCGCCGAAGAACTTCCACACCGCGGCGAGAATCCCCGACACCGGATGGAAAATCAGATTCTTCCAGATCAACGCGCCGACGGTGGGCATGATGAAGAACGGCGAAATCAGCATCACCCTCACGATGCCGCGCCCGAGGAATTCACTGGCCTCCAGCAGGGCACTGATCAACACGCCCAACACCACGCTGATCAGCAATACGCTGCCTACCAGCAATAGGGTATTGGTGGCGCCAGGCAGGAACCCGGAGTCGGTGATGAAGTAGCTGAAGTTCTCCAGCCCCACGAATTGGTTTTCGCCGGGGTAGAGCAGGTTGTAGCGGATCAGCGAAAAGTACAGGGTCATGCCCAGCGGCACGATCATCCACAGCAGCAGCAAGGCCACCGAGGGGCTGACGAGAAACCAGCCGGGGTTGGCCAGGCGGTTTTTTGGAGGTGTATTCATGGTGATCAGAACCAGTCAGATGCCTACAGAACCTGCGTCGGAGCGCGGTCACTGTGGGAGCTGGCTTGCCTGCGATGGCATCGCCTCGGTGCTACTCATAGACCGAGTTGTTTGCATCGCGGGCAAGCCAGCGCCCACAAAAGCCCTGCTCCTACATTTGCGCGGGTGAAGCTGGGTTACTTGGGATAACCAGCCCGCTTCATTTCCCGCTCGGTGGTGGTCTGCGCGGCGGTCAATGCAGCATCGACGCTCTGCTGACCGGTCAGCGCACCCGAGAAGAACTTGCCCACCTGGGTACCAATCGCCTGGAATTCCGGAATGGTCACCAACTGGATACCGATATACGGCACCGGTTTCTCGGTCGGCTTGGTCGGGTCGGCCACTTTCAGCGATTCCAGCGTCACCTTGGCGAACGGCGCAGCCTTCATGTACTCCTCGCTGTAGGTCGAGGTGCGTGTGCCCGGTGGTACGTTGGCGATGCCATCGGTCTTGGCCACAAGCTGGCCGTATTCCTTGGAGGTTGCCCAGGTGGTGAATACCTTGGCGGCGTCCTTGGCCTTGGAGCTGGTCGGGATCGCCAGGCTCCAGGAATACAACCATGACGTGCCCTTGTCGGTCTTCTCGTGGGGCGCAAACGTGAAGCCGACATGCTCGGCGACCTTGCTCTGGCTCTTGTCGGTAACAAACGAGCCCGCCACGCTGGCATCCACCCAGATCGCGCACTTGCCGCTGTTGAACAGTGCCAGGTTCTCGTTGAAGCCGTTGCTGGAAGCACCCGGCGGGCCGGATTTCTTCATGTTGTCGACGTAGAAGTTCAGCGCGTTCTTCCACTCGGGGCCGTTGAATTCCGGCTGCCACTTCTCATCGAACCAGCGCGCGCCGAAGCCGTTGGCCAGGGTGGTGATCAGCGCCATGTTCTCACCCCAACCGGCTTTGCCGCGCAGGCACAGGCCATATTGCTCTTTGGACTTGTCGGTGAGCTTGGCGGCAAATTCGCCGATCTGGCTCCAGGTCGGGTGCTCAGGCATGGTCAGCCCGGCGTCCTTGAACAGGTCGGTGCGGTAATAGGTGATCGAGCTTTCGGCGTAGAACGGCAGGGCATACAAGGAGCCTTTGACGGACAAACCATCACGCACCGAAGGGAACACGTCATCAAGGTCATAGGACACCGGCAGGTCTTTCATCGGTTCCAGCCAACCCTTGGCGCCCCACAGTGCGGCTTCGTACATGCCGATGGTCAATACATCAAACTGCCCGCCCTGGGTGGCGATGTCGGTGGTGAGGCGTTGGCGCAGGACGTTTTCTTCGAGCACCACCCAGTTCAGCTTGATCTCCGGGTGCTCGGCCTCGAAGGTTTTCGAGAGCTTCTGCATGCGGATCATGTCGCTGTTGTTGACGGTGGCAATGGTCAGGGTTTGCGCGCCAAGGCTGACGGCGCTGAGGGTCATGCATGCAGTCATGCAAGAACAGGCAAGCAGAGTTTTTACTGTGAACTTCATCGCGCACTCCATTTCCGCGCCCAGGGGGCTACAGAAGGACGGTTATTGTTGTTGTGTCTTCCTACAAGGAGACAGGAAGAGTGTGCGTTGATTACAGCCTTCAAAAGCGGCGGTGACAAATCCTTGGGAGCACTGGGACTGATACTTTTTTGCACTGATAGTCTTCGAGCGCCGCTCAGGCGCCCGAAGAGGTGCAATGCCTATTTTCTATTGATAGGCACTCTTGACCGGGCTTTTTGGCTTATTGATGAGCGTATCAATCCAAGTGTCATCCAACGGGCTCATTTTCAAATTATTACCCTCACGAATAACCAAGCCACTTTCATTCCATTTATTCATTACCACTCGTAGCTCTTTAGTGTACTCAGAGGCGCGACATGCGATATTCGCCCACGGATCCACGACCCATGCATCTGCCCATTCAGGTTCGGAGAAATCGATTGTTGGCCGAGGGCGGGTAGAGGGGCCACCCACAATTGTTAGTGCATGGGCATCCCCTGCTTCCCAGCGGTAAGCTCGCCCGCCACTTTTATTGATGAGGTCGGCTGAAAGAATGCTCATCTCTCCGCAATTTCCGGCCCCTGACTTGATGATCAAGTCGCCGTAATTAGACGGGAGCTTGGAATATGCATTGCGTAACCAGAGAATAACCTCCTGTGCCGCATCCGCTCTTGCAAGGTCGCTTGGTGAGAGTACCAAATTACTTGGGCCTAGGCCTGTAGCGCTCAGCGCTTGACGGACGGAGTTTTTTGCCTGTTCTGCATAAAATTGGTTTTGCGCTGCAAGGGGGCGTTGCGAAAAATTTTCCGGTATTTCCAGCGGTAGAGCTTTACCCGGCTTCAGGGCCACAGGTGTCTCAATCGCACCGTGTTGAAGCAGTTGATAGGCCACTTCCCGCTGTTGCTCCGCTGTCATGCGCGCGCACCGATCCTTTAGCGTAGCAATGGACTCCTTTGTAAAACCTGACTTTTCAAGATTTTTATAGGCGGTATTCAGCTTGGGTAGCGAAACAAGGTTGGCATCTATAGGCCGCCCCGCAGTGCCGCTTTGACGTAAGGTCAGTTTTCCTCGATATTTTTTTACAAGGTCTGTGTCGAAGGGGGAGAACTTACACTGTACAAAAAATAGAGTGCTTTGCGGCGGTTTCGTTAGTTTTGCTCGATAAAATACATTGGTGTCAGCCTCTATAATCAGTTGTTTGTCGCCATGCATATCCGACAGTATCAGTCCACGTATTTCGCGCTGGTCATTACAGATTTGACTTATGCTTCCCAATTTTACAACGCACGTTTCCGCTTCAAATGCTTGACTCGAAAGTCCACCATAGAAGCCGAATTCAGGAGCGTTTATTATTTCTCCGCTAATAATAGGCTTATAGGTGATGGGGGCAGTCTCAAGTGTAGGTGTCAATCGGGCGCCTACATCACTTTCAGTTACTTTATATAGGCGTCGCTCGAAAATAGTGTATCGGCTTCTATTGAAAATGGATTTGCCTGGGGAGGGATAAAGGCGGCAGTGTTCAAGCGCTTGCAACTCCTGCGTGAGTTCACCCTCCACGTCATTGATGACTTTCACAAAACATTCGTCATTGGCGCCTCGCCTGCTTCTACCAGGTAGAGAGGGGGCAGGGCAGAAGGCTTCAAAATCATCGCGCGGTGTGAAATGGTCAGCAGATTCCAGGTCAGTTAATAAACCGGGCTTACTCGGGTCATATCTGTAGACCTTGCCTTCGTTGACCAGATCAAAGCCATTGGCGCGAGGGATGGTGTACGCGTCGGCAGCCAGCGGCTTATCAACCACCAGCGCTTGAGCGCCATCTGAAAAGGTCTCCAGGCGCAGCGTCGACGATGTATCCGATACAAAGCCTTCCAGCACAGGCCCGTAAACTGTCTGTGCTTTCGCGTCATAGGCATACCAGCTACCGTCCTGGCGTACCGCACTGAGTTTGACCGGCTCATTGGCTCCGGAGCGCAGAATACCTTCCGCCATATCGGCCGGCTGAGCAAATTTACCCGCGCTCTGTTCGGCCAGTTGCCCACCTTGCATACGATGGGTCGCGCCGAAAGATCTGGAGGCGCTGGCAACGGTCATGTCCCTGATCGCCTGCCGCTCACCCGACTCTGCGACCTGCACTAACCCTCTGCCTATCTCAGAGGCGGCACCTTCAAATGCCCTCGCGGCCATCGAGCCTAATCGTGCAAGCCCTTCAGGAATGATAATGCTCAGTGCATCGTTCAGAAGGTCCTTGGTGGCAGCGTCATAATCGCCTCGAATCACGTCCTCAATACTGCTGACGCCGGGGATCATGCAGGCCAGAGCATTGAGTCGTTCAGCCAGGCCAGGGTCTTCTTTTTCCAGGTGGTTGAACCCGGTATTGATGGCCTTGAACTCGTCTTTCTTCAGAAAGTGAGAATCGATGCAGACAGTGGCAACGTCTTCGAGTTCGGCATCGAAATAGCCAGGCGCTACGCTCTGGTCGGGTGTTCCGAACGTTGCCCTGCTTTGGCTGACCAGTTCCCCATCGATCTGCGTCTTTGGTGTGATGGATTCAACGATGACCTTGGTGCTGACCCCGTCGCGCGGCGGTGCGGATGAGCTGAACGCAGCAAAGTCCAGGGGCAGCGTGTGCGCCCCCTCGTCTTTCCCGTCGTAGATCTTGCCAAATGCCTTGTTGGTGCCGCCCAGGGGAATGTCCGCTGGCAGCCCATTGATTCTTTTTACTATCCCCGCATCAGGGTAGACCCCGTAATCACGCACGTTGCCGGCGTTGTCGGTGGAGCGAATAATCAGGCCGTGGCTGCCTTTTTTGCCCTTTTTATTTTGTTTGGGGTTCGCATTATGCCAGGGTCCGGCGTCGGCTTCTCGAACGCTGAAATACTCCAAACGGCCGAATGCCAGGCTTCTACGGTCCTCCTGGGGCAGCTTGGATAGCAGATGCTTGATCATGACGATCGAGTGACCACGACGCACCGGGTAGTCTTTTTCGATAGCCGCGTCAAACGCCTCATTGACATCGGGCAGTTCGGCGGCGCGGTCATGCAATGCCTGGATAGGAATGTTCGGGTCCCTGGCTTCCCAGGCTGGCTTGTTCGCCGAGGTCATCCATTTATCAATCAGGTTTGCGGGCTTGTAGGTGTCGCCCAGTTGCCCGGCTTCATAGGCTTCAGCGGGTGATGCCACGGTGCCGTAGAGCGTGCCGTCCTCTCTCCAGAGGCCTTTGACTTCAGAAGGCATGTGCGGGAAGGCTTTCTTGAGGAGCTCAACCGTCATTTTCCGCCGTTGAGGCGGGGGAACATCGCGTAAAAAGCGCGTTGCCTCACTGACCTGGCTGGTTTGGGTGCTCAAACGCGCGAAGGCTTGCTCCAGTTGCGCTTGGGTGTAGACATGATTGGCGCTTGGGCCGATGACGTTGTTGGCGGCAGCCCAATCCAGGACGGGAGCCATTTGAGCGGTGACCAGCCGAAGTGCTTCAGGCCTTGATATTGGTTTGATCCTGTGGGAATCCATGATTTTCGCGTAGTCGGCGCCTACCGTTGCACCGGGGGCCAATTGTTCGATGCGGTTTACCGCTGTTACAAAGGCGACCCACTGGGGTGAACCCATGGTAAGAGAGGACGGAATGTTCTTGACCCGAAACTGCGGCGCCATGCCAGCCATCAGCACATGCCCGGCAATCGAGGTGAGATTGGCCTCGGAGTTTTCCACGCCCGCCAAGTGCTGGTTGAATTGCTCAACTATTTGCTCGTTGTTCATCCCCCAGTTTTCGCTGCGCGTAAAGTCGAAGCCCGCCACCTCATTGCGCCGTGTGCTGGCCGCTGGGTCGATCTCCAGCACCAGGGCGGTCAATAGCCATTGCTTGAGGCTGGTGGTGGTGGGCGCGCCTTTCATCGCCGTCTGCAGTGTGGTCGCAAACGCTAATGCCGTGTCGGTGGACAGTAATTGCTCCAATGCCTGCCCAGGCTCGGTACTGAGGTCGGGCACCGCTTTGCTGAGGTAGTTGAGCAGGCTTTGCTCGGCGCCAATGCCCTGCTTGACGTGCTGTACTACTGCGCTGCGCTGTTCGGTGCTGAGCGAGATATCCGTGGACAAAAAGCCCCAGAGATTGCCCAGAGGCGGCGATTGCGGTAAAGGTGTGCGCAACGCCAATAACAGGTTGTCGGTCTCGGCTTTCCATTGCGGGACCTTCCAGCCGTTTTCAGTCAGAAATGCCCTGGCGGTCTTGACGCCCTTGGGGTGATGGGATGAATCCGGATCGACCACGAAGCGCATCGAGTTCTGCGTTTCGTCGCGATTGATGATGCCGCTTTGCAACTGGCCGATCAGCGCATATCGGTCGTTACTGTTGCCCACTGCCGTGCGTTGAGTGTTCAGCCAATTGAGCAGGCGCTCCGGGTGTTCCGGCGGCTTGGGGAACTGTTGAGTCCGCCCCATCGACTCCGTCTGCCGAGCGAATGCCATGCTGGTGGGGTCGTTACTGATGCCATAAAAACTGCTCAGCCACTCGAGCGGAGCGCTGTTGTTCGGTTGAACCAATTTGATGGTCTTGCCATGGGCGCTGAACACCTCGGCGGCATTCAGTACGGGGGCGAGTACGTCGAAATGTTCGGGATACTTTTGCGCAAAGTCCTGGGCGGTAAAGCGCTGGTCAACGCCATTGACTGTGCCGATCAGCGCCTTGTCGCTGGGGTCGAAACGCAGCGACGTCAACTCGACGTTGTGTTTGCGCGCCCACTCGGTAAAGCCGCGTGCCTTTAGTGCTTTGCCCAAATAAGCCTGCCAGTGACCGAACAGGCTGTTGGCCGGTATCGACTCAATCATTTTCGATGTGGCCTTGCCTGGGTCGGCTTTGAGTTCGAGCAGGGCTTGGTGCACAGTGACGGCCAGTGCGCTGTCCGCGTTTTCCAGGGTTTCGACGTGTGTGTCGACGGGGCTTACTGCGATGTTCGGCCTGGCCTCGACCGCCGCGGCGAGGGCCTCAAGGGGAGAGGGAGATAAGGGCGCGTCGGTGAGTTGTCGCACGACCGACTGCTGACGCGCCTTGACACCCTGGGTGTCGCTTCCGGTCTCTGCGAGCAGCGCCTGGAAACCGTTGTTTCGGGTCATCTGGGTGCTTCGGGTCAGCAAGGCGATGAGCTGGCGTTGTCGCCAGTCGTGCTGGCGGGTGTCTTGCTGGGATGGAATGCTTTCGTTGTAAAAATGCATCACATCGTACAGCGATGCGACCGTCGGCGAGGGGTATGTCACGTCCGCCTGCGATCCACCGGCCCACTGTTGAACCGCGCCCTTTATCTGGGACCAGACCTCGAACCAACCGGACAGATCATTGGCGGTAAAGGTGGTGTCGACGTTATTGACTTTACCGGTCAGGTCACCGCTGACCGGGTTGATCCAAATACTGGCTGGGTCAAGGTTCTTTTCCCGCGCGAAGGCTGTAAAGGCATCACCAGTCAATACCGCTGCCAATTGTTTGCGCAGCTGATTGAAGGTCGAATATTCAGGAATGTCTTTGATCATCACGGGAAATTCGTTTGCGCCGGTTCCCGGCACCAGTTTCATGAGCCCATGACTGCACAGCCGCGCGAGTGCCTGATCGGCCTCTTGGACCTTCTGCGCTGCAGGCGCATGCGCGAACTCAGCCAGGCGCTCGTTCAACCGTTGCGTCGGCGCCTGGGCAATGTATCGGCCGGCCTCCCTCTGTTGATGTTTGATGGGCGCGTAGCGAGCCGCAAAGAGTTCGTCTGTATTGCTCAAAGCCGTGAATGTGCCGTCGCGCAAAAGTTGCCCAATGCTGAACAGCGTGTCGTTGCCACTGATACTACCCAGCTGTAAACCATAGAAGCTGGCGATGTTATACGCCGATGCCTGTGTGCGGCCGTAGAACACAATCGGGTCTGCACGCTCACCACTCAGTTTCTTGACGGCTGCCAGTACCGCTCCCGAAGCGGCTGCCCAGTCGGCGTCGTTGTGCGGATGGAAGTTGATAACCCGGTTGTTGCGCAGTTCCCTCAGGATTCCACTGGGGTGGATGATCAGTTGGGAGATGTCGATATTCCGGGCTTCGGCAAACGATTTGAACGGCTCTGCATTCAGCGCGTCAGCCAGCTCGCCCCAGGCTTGGCCGAAGGTGGAATCGGCGGGCACGGCGACCTTGTCGGACTCATTGTTTGAACGCCGATTCTCGCTGTCGAGGCGCTGGCGGATCAGGCTGTTGGCGACATTGCTAGCCAGTTGCCGGTCACCCCGATCAACCAGGGCGTCGGCGAACGCGCGGATTGCCGCGGCTCGTGAGGCTGGGGCCGATTCAAGGTTCTGCAAATCCCGTCGTGCACGCGACACGAGCCTGTTCGTGTTGGATGCGCCGCGCTGAGGATTGTCGAGTAGGGTCTGGATAAGCTGGGCGTAGGTTTTTTGTGGGTTGAGCGCGCTTGGCTGGTTCAGACGTTGCTCCACCTTGTTGCGCAGGGCGGGGTCGGTCAATGGTTCGGGCGTGTTTTCAACCAGGCGGCTGATCTGCTCGGCCAGGCTCGGCTGTGTCGGGGAAGCTGCGAACCTGAGCAGCTGTTCGATAAGCGGCTGTGTTTGTGACGGTTGCGTGACACGCGGCGCGTCTGAGGTCCGGGTTTGGCGATCGTTCAGGGTTTTGAACAGCTCGATGACGTGCGGTGCTATTGAGTGCACAAGCTTAACGGGCAAACTTGTCACGTTTGAGCGAGTGAGAGGGGGGGGACCGGATGACGACTGAACGTTGATCATAGAGGCTCTTTTATCTGCTTCACAAAAGCATCACCTGTTGAGGTACTTGGGTGACGCTTTGGCTGAGTGACAAAGGGCTTCGGAAGGTTCCATGAGGTGAGTATGAAACAGCGCCGTTTCAGCAGAGTTATTGCTCGCCATGTTTCCGTGGTGGACAGACCGTCAGGGGCGTATGGGTGCTTTAGCGGTTTTTTTTCGAACGGGCCCCAGCACGCTGATGCTCTCGATCACCATTTTTCGGTTGGAGTCAAATTTGAAGCTTACCCACACCTCGCCGGTCGCCTTGGACCTGATGTAGAACCGATAAAGGCTTGGCTTTTCGACTGATATGTCGTTGAGCCGTCCTGTTCCTTCCGGATGTATGGCAACGAGTGTTTCACCGGCTTGTTCGCCGCGCAGCCTGATGACCACTTCAACGTCGGCGGCCCCGGTCAGCGCTTTGCCCCAGTCTCTATTGACCGATGTCGAAAACCAGCGACTTTGTTTGTCGGAATTGTCGATATGTATCTGGCCTTCGCCGGTCCAGCCGAAGGTCTCTCCGGGTATTTCAAAGCGGCTGAACTCATTGATTGAACGAGGGGTGGGTGTTTTCTTCATGACGGGGCTCCAATGGACTATTCACAGAGCCAGAGTTAACAATCGCCGTGATGCAGGAAACTGTCACATCTACCAGTTCAGACGAACGGATGCCTGCTCAAGCCAGGTTCTGCTCAGTCAACCGTTGCACCGCCAGGCGCCGGTAATGTGACGGCGTCATCCCCTTGAGCTGCTGAAAGCGCCGGTTGAAGTTGGAGATATTGTTGAACCCGGACTCGAAGCACACATCGGTCACGGCTTTATCACCGTCCGCCAGCAGCTCGCAGGACTTGCTGATGCGCAGGCGATTGACGAACTCAACGAACGTACGCCCGGTGGCTTGTTTGAACACCCTGGAAAAATACGTCGGCTTCATCCCCAGGTATTGCGCCACTTCTTCCAGCGGCAGCTCGCGGGCGTAATGTGCAAAGATGTAATCCACTGCCCGGTTGGTGCGGTCTATGCTGTGCTCGTCGGCCAATTGCGGCGTGGTTACGCCGGACAGCAATTGGTAGTCCTCGCACACGCTCAACACGTCCAGCAAGATAAAAAACTGCCCCAGGCGCGCCATGCCTTTGGCGTCCTCGATGTGTTGCATCAAGGTCATGGCCTGGGTGATGGTTTTTTTGCAGCGAAATTCGATGCCGTACTGTGCGCGCTCCAGCAGAGGTGCGAGGTTCTTGAGTTCAGCAAAAATATGGCTGCCGCTCTCGAACAGGTCATCGGTGAAGTTCACCAGCATGTCACGCTTGGGCACCACTTCGTCTTCTTCCACCTGGCTGATCCAGTTATGGGGCAGGTTGGGGCCGGTGAGGAACAGGCTTTCGGGGTAGAAGTTGCCGATGTAGTCACCGATAAACACCTTGCCGGAGCTGGCGACGATCAGGTGCAGCTCGTATTCCTTGTGGAAGTGCCAGCGCACCAGCGGGCAGGGGAAGCCGTGTTGGCGATAGATGATGGACAGGCCGTTGTGGTCGTCCATCAACTCGTAGGAAGGGTCAGTAATGCGCGTTGCTCGGGTCATGCTGCCGTCGCTTTATTGTGATCGCTGCGTGGGATAATGCCCCGTCACGCACGTCCTCGCCAGCGGCAGTGTTTATAGGGTGCGGTTTTTCGCCTCGATCCACTGGGACATGTATTGGGTACTTTTATGCGCGTGGTGGCGCAGCATGCTGCCGGTGAAGTTGTCCCGGCGATGGGCAGCGAGGTCGCGGCGACAGCGTTCCAGGCATTCCACCAAGGCGGGCCTGTGGATGTCCTGGTCATAGCGCCGGGCCAGCAGTTGGCGCCCGTGTTCCTGGGCCCGGGTCCAGCGCTCACGGTCCTGATAAAGGGCCACGGCAGCGGCAGCCAGGGCCGGGGCATCCTGTGCAATCACGCCGGGCCAGGGCTGGTCATCGCCCATGGCCTCGGCGCCGATTGGGGTCGTGACACTGGGCGTGCCGCACAGCATGGCGTCGACCAACTTGCCCTTGATGCCCGCGCCAAAGCGCAACGGTGCCAGGCAGATGCGCGCGGCGGTCATGACTTGCAGCGCCTCTTCGGCCCAGTTCATTACATGGAAACCCTGGGCCTGATTGTGCAGGGCGGTGGCCTTGGGTGGGGTGTAGGCGCCGTAGATATGCAATTGGGCGCCTGGCAGTTGTTGGCGGATCAGTGGCCACAGGCGGTGCTTCATCCACAGCACCGCATCCCAATTGGGCGCGTGGCGGAAGTTACCGATGCTGATGAAATGCGCACGGTCTTCAAAGGGCGCAAATGCGTCGGTGGGCGGTTGCAGCATCAAGGGGCACCAGTGGAGCAGGGCGGCAGGCACCTTGAACTGTTCGGTGAGCAGGCGGATTTCCACGTCGGAGATCATCAAGCTGATGTCACAGCGGTAAATGGCGGCGATTTCGCGTTTGGCCAGGTCGGTGTCGGCCATGCGCTGGAACTCGTCTTCCAGCGCCGGCGCGAACAGGGCGCTGAAGTCGTCGCTGTCGGGTTTGGCTTTCACCTGCTCTTTGAGCCGCTGGTGACGGGCG
Source organism: Pseudomonas sp. PA-1-6B (assembly GCF_021609545.1). Taxonomy (NCBI): domain Bacteria; kingdom Pseudomonadati; phylum Pseudomonadota; class Gammaproteobacteria; order Pseudomonadales; family Pseudomonadaceae; genus Pseudomonas; species Pseudomonas sp. PA-1-6B. The sequence goes on along the minus strand of NZ_WJZM01000026.1, from coordinate 46,013 downwards.
TCGCGCAGGCTTTGCAGGTCGGAGGTCTCCAGCACGCGCAGGGCGTCGGGGCAGCATTGTTCTACGCGCCAGCCGAATTGCTCCTCCATCATGAAACGGTCGAACAGCACGATATCCGGGGCCAGTTCGCGAATAAAGTCGTCGAAACTGCTGTTATTCAGTTCGATGGTGCGTTCGGCGATCCCGAGTGCCGGCAAGTCGGCCTTGTGCTCGCCAATGGTGGCCGGGCTGCTGAAGGTAATGTCCCAACCTTGCGTAAGAAAGCTCTCAAGGATTTGCATCATATGCCCGCCCGCGGCCGAGGAGCGGGGCTCCGGCCAGACGTAACCAATGACCAGGACTTTGGTGGCGGGCTGATTCATCGGCAAAGGTTTCCTTGAAGGGCAGGCGAAAAGCGCGCAATTAAACCACAACCTCAGCACATGACAATTTGTGTCTGGCGGTAGGTAGCGTCGGCACTTTGTGGTTAACTTCCGCCTCTCGAATTTGTTTAACCAAAAACCAGCATAAGGATTCCGTTCATGGCTCAAGTCACCCTTAAAGGCAACCCGGTCCAGGTTGAAGGCGAACTGCCGAAAGTCGGCGCCAAAGCTGCAGACTTCACCCTGACCGCCGGCGACCTGTCCAACGCCACCCTGGCTACCTTTGCCGGCAAGCGCAAAGTGCTGAACATCTTCCCAAGCGTTGATACCCCAACCTGCGCCACTTCCGTGCGCAAGTTCAATGCCCAGGCCAACGATGTGGCCAACACCGTGGTCCTGTGCATCTCCTCCGACCTGCCATTCGCCCAAGCGCGTTTCTGTGGCTCCGAAGGCCTGGAAAACGTTAAGAACCTGTCGGATTTCCGCAATGCCGACTTCGCCGTTGACTATGGTGTTTCCATCGCTGACGGCCCGCTGCAGGGCCTGACCGCTCGCGCTGTCGTGGTGCTGGACGAAAACGACAACGTGCTGCACAGCGAGTTGGTCAAGGAAATCGCTGAAGAGCCAAACTACGACGCCGCCCTGGCTGTGTTGAAGTAACTGTTTCTACGTATGACTGTCGTTTGGCAGTAACACGTATGATGCATGATTGCGGCCTGGCCTAGTCCAGGCCGTTTTTATTTGAGCGTCAGCGTTTTAGCGAAATAGCCGGTGGACTAAGATCAGAAGTTAAGAGTTGTAAGCCCAAGGTAAATAGCCGGTAAAGGTGCTTTTCTTAAGGCCCCCCAGTGCTTATCTTTCAGCCTCCCAAAGTAGAAGCTCTCGCGCCCAATGGTTGATCACTCCATGCAATCCTCCCCCCGCAACTCCCGCCGCTGGCTGTTTGGCCTGCTCGTGCTGCTGGTTATCGCCAGCCTGTGCTGGAAATTCTGGCCCAGCGGCGCGGCCCATAAAGACGCTCCGGCCGGGCACACGGGTAAAACCGGCATGGCGCGCCCTGGCTTCGGCGGGTCCACTGGCCCAGTGCCGGTGCGCGTGGCTCCTGCAGTGCTGGGTGAGTTCCCGGTGTACTACAAGGCGCTGGGTACGGTCACGGCGCTGAACACCATTAATGTGCGCAGCCGGGTGGGCGGCGAGCTGGTCAAGATCGCCTTCGAGGAAGGGCAAATGGTCAAGGCCGGCGACCTGCTGGCAGAAATCGACCCGCGCAGCTACCAGAACGCCTTGCTCCAGGCCCAGGGCACCTTGCTGCAGAACCAGGCCCAGTTGAAGAACGCCCAGGTCGATGTACAGCGTTATCGCGACCTATACGCCCAGGACAGTATCGCCAAGCAAACCCTGGACACCGCCGAAGCGCTGGTATTGCAGTACCAGGGCACGGTCAAGACCAACCAGGGCGCGGTGGACGACGCAAAGCTCAACCTGGAGTTCACCAAAATCCGCGCGCCCATCAGCGGCCGGGTCGGTTTGCGCCAGCTTGACGTCGGCAACCTCGTCGCCGCCAACGACACCACCGCCCTGGCGGTAATCACCCAGACCCAGCCAATCAGCGTGGCCTTCACCCTGCCGGAAAATACCCTGGAAACCGTGCTGGCCCGTTACCACGCTGGCAACAAATTGCCAGTGGAAGCCTGGGACCGTAGCGATGTGAAAAAGCAGGCGGTCGGTGTGCTGCAAAGCCTGGACAACCAGATTGACGTCACCACCGGCACCCTGAAATTCAAGGCGCGTTTCGATAACAAGGACCAGGCGCTGTTCCCCAACCAGTTCGTCAATGTGCACCTGCTGGCTGATACCTTGAAGAACGTGGTGCTGGCGCCATCTGCGGCGATCCAGTTCGGCAACAATGGCACCTTTGTCTACAAGCTCGACGGCGACAAGAAGGTCAAGGTCCAGCCCTTGGTGGTAGGTGACACCGATGGTGAAAACACCGTGATCAAGGAAGGCCTGGTCGCTGGCGACCGCGTGGTGCTGGAAGGCACCGACCGCCTCAAGGACGGCAGCGAGATCGAAGTAGTCAACGCCAGCAGCGAGGTGCCGACCACGCCGACCGAGCACCTGCAAGGCAAGCCCGCAGCGAAAGGGGAGACCGGGGCTGACGCCGGCAAGGCGCAAAAGGTCGGTTCATGAACCTGTCGCGCCTGTTCATCCTTCGCCCGGTCGCCACCACGCTGAGCATGCTGGCCATTGTCCTGGCCGGCATCATTTCGTACCGCCTGCTGCCGGTGTCGGCGTTGCCCCAGGTGGATTACCCGACTATCCGGGTGATGACCCTGTACCCCGGCGCCAGCCCCGATGTGATGACCAGCGCGGTCACCGCACCGCTGGAGCGCCAGTTCGGGCAGATGCCCGGGCTGACCCAGATGGCCTCTACCAGCTCCGGCGGCGCCTCGGTGCTGACCCTGCGTTTCAACCTCGACATCAATATGGACGTTGCCGAGCAACAGGTGCAGGCCGCGATCAACGCCGCCACCAACCTGTTGCCCAAGGATCTGCCGGCGCCGCCGGTGTACAACAAGGTCAACCCGGCGGATACCCCGGTGCTGACCCTGGCAATCACCTCCAAGACCATGTTGCTGCCCAAGCTCAATGATTTGGTCGACACACGCATGGCGCAGAAAATCGCGCAGATCAGCGGTGTCGGCATGGTCAGCATCGCCGGTGGCCAGCGCCAGGCCGTGCGTATCAAGGTCAACCCCGAGGCCCTGGCGGCCAATGGCTTGAACCTCTCGGACGTACGCGCCCTGATCGCCGCCTCCAACGTCAACCAGCCCAAAGGTAACTTTGACGGCCCCACCCGCGTTTCGATGCTCGACGCCAACGACCAACTGGTCTCGCCCGAGCAATACGCCGAACTGATCCTGGCCTACAACAATGGCGCTCCGTTGCGGCTCAAGGATGTCGCGCAGATCGTCGACGGCGCTGAAAACGAGCGCCTCGCCGCCTGGGCCAACGAGAACCAGGCTGTGTTGCTCAATATCCAGCGCCAGCCGGGCGCCAACGTGATCGAGGTGGTAGACCGTATCAAGGCGCTGCTGCCGAGCATCACCGACAACCTGCCGGCCGGCCTGGACGTGACGGTGCTCACCGACCGCACCCAGACCATCCGCGCTTCGGTCAAAGACGTGCAACACGAGCTTCTGATCGCCATTGCCCTGGTGGTCATGGTGACGTTCCTGTTCCTGCGCCGAGTCAGCGCCACGATCATTCCGTCCATCGCCGTGCCGCTGTCCCTGGTGGGCACCTTTGGTGTGATGTACCTGGCCGGATTCTCCATCAATAACCTGACGCTGATGGCCCTGACCATCGCCACCGGGTTTGTGGTGGACGACGCCATCGTGATGCTGGAGAACATCTCGCGCTATATCGAGGAGGGCGAGACGCCGATGGCGGCCGCGCTCAAGGGCGCCAAGCAGATCGGTTTCACCCTGGTGTCCCTGACGCTGTCGTTGATCGCGGTGTTGATTCCTTTGCTGTTCATGGCCGACGTGGTCGGGCGGCTGTTCCGTGAGTTCGCCATCACCCTGGCAGTGGCGATCCTGATTTCCCTGGTAGTGTCGCTGACACTCACGCCCATGATGTGCGCGCGCCTGCTCAAGCGCGAACCCAAGGAAGAAGAGCAGGGCCGCTTCTACAAAGCCAGCGGCGCCTGGATTGACTGGTTGATCGAAGCTTACGGCCGCAAGCTGCAATGGGTGCTCAAGCACCAGCCGCTGACGTTGCTGGTGGCGATCGCCACCCTGGGGCTTACGGTGGTGCTGTACCTGGTGGTGCCCAAGGGTTTTTTTCCGGTGCAGGACACAGGGGTGATCCAGGGTATTTCCGAGGCGCCGCAGTCGATTTCCTTTGCGGCCATGAGCCAGCGCCAGCAGGAACTGGCGAAGATCATTCTCGCCGACCCTGCGGTCGAGAGCCTGTCGTCCTACATTGGCGTGGATGGCGATAACGCCACCCTCAACAGCGGCCGCTTGCTCATCAACCTCAAGGCTCACGGCCAGCGCGACTTGAGCGCAGCCGAGGTCATCACCCGCCTGCAACCGCAGATCGACAAGCTGGTGGGTATCCGCCTGTTCATGCAACCGGTGCAGGACCTCACCATCGAGGACCGGGTCAGCCGTACCCAGTACCAGTTCAGCATGTCCTCCCCGGACGCCGAGTTGTTGGCGTTATGGAGCGGCAAGCTGGTACACGCCCTCAGCCAGTTGCCGGAACTCACCGACGTGGCCAGTGACCTGCAGGACAAAGGCTTGCAGGTGTACCTGGTGATCGACCGCGACGCGGCCTCGCGCCTGGGCGTAAGTGTCTCCACCATCACCGATGCGCTGTATGACGCCTTCGGCCAGCGCCAGATCTCCACCATCTACACCCAGGCCAGCCAGTATCGAGTGGTGTTGCAGGCCCAGTCCGGCGAAACCCTCGGCCCGGCGGCCCTCAACCAGATCCATGTGAAAACCACTGACGGTGGTCAGGTACGGCTGTCGAGCCTGGCCCATGTGGAACAGCGCCAGGCGCAATTGGCAATTGCCCATATCGGCCAGTTCCCGGCGGTGATGATGTCGTTCAACCTGGCGCCCGGCGTAGCGCTGGGCAAAGGCGTGGAACTGATCAACCAGACCCAGAAGGACATCGGCATGCCTGTGGGCGTGCAAACCCAGTTCCAGGGCGCGGCCCAGGCGTTCGAAGCCTCGTTGTCGAGCACCTTGCTGTTGATCCTGGCGGCGGTGGTCACCATGTACATCGTGCTCGGTGTGCTCTATGAGAGCTACATCCACCCGATCACTATCCTATCGACCTTGCCGTCGGCGGCGGTGGGGGCCTTGCTGGCGTTGCTGCTCAGTGGCAATGACCTGGGCATGATTGCGATCATCGGCATCATCCTGCTGATCGGTATCGTGAAAAAGAACGCGATCATGATGATCGACTTCGCCCTCGACGCCGAACGCAACCAGGGCCTGGACCCGCAAACCGCGATCTACCAGGCCGCGCTGTTGCGCTTCCGGCCAATCCTGATGACGACCCTGGCTGCCTTGTTCGGCGCGGTGCCTCTGATGCTAGCGAGCGGCTCCGGCGCCGAACTGCGCCAGCCCCTGGGCCTGGTGATGGTCGGCGGGTTGCTGGTGAGCCAGGTGTTGACGCTGTTCACCACGCCGGTGATCTACCTGTACTTCGATCGTCTTGGCCGGCGCTGGCGCAAAGAGCCACAACGCCTGGAGCCGGTTGAGCCATGAACCTGTCCGGACCTTTCATCCGCCGGCCGGTCGCGACCATGCTGCTGAGCCTGGCGATCATGTTGCTCGGTGGCGTCAGCTTCAATTTGTTGCCGGTGTCGCCATTGCCGCAGATCGACTTTCCGGTGATCGTGGTGTCGGCCAGCTTGCCCGGCGCCAGCCCCGAGGTGATGGCGTCTACGGTGGCCACGCCGCTGGAGCGCTCATTCGGCGCGATTGCCGGTATCACCACCATGAGCAGTTCGTCGAGCCAGGGCTCTACCCGGGTGATTCTGGCGTTCGATTCCGACCGCGATATCAACGGTGCGGCGCGGGAAGTGCAGGCGGCCATCAACGCGTCGCGCAACCTGCTGCCCAGTGGCATGCGCAGCATGCCCACCTACAAGAAGATCAACCCGTCCCAGGCGCCGATCATGGTGCTGTCGCTGACCTCCGACGTGTTGCAGAAGGGCCAGTTGTACGACCTGGCCTCGACCATTCTGTCCCAGAGCCTGTCCCAGGTGCCGGGTGTGGGCGAAGTGCAGATCGGCGGCAGTTCGCTGCCGGCGGTGCGCATCGAACTGGAACCCAAGGCCCTCGATCAGTATGGCGTCGCCCTGGACGATGTGCGCAACACCATCGCCAATGCCAACCAGCGCCGGCCCAAAGGCTCCCTGGAAGACAGCGAGCGCAACTGGCAGATCCAGGCCAACGATCAGTTGGAGAAAGCCAAGGACTATGAGCCCCTGCTGATTCGCTATCAGGATGGCGCGGCCCTGCGCCTCAAGGACGTGGCGAAGATCACCGATGGGGTGGAAGACCGCTACAACAGCGGTTTCTTCAACAATGATTCGGCGGTGTTGCTGGTGATCAACCGCCAGTCCGGCGCCAACATCATCGAAACCGTGCGACAGATCAAGGCGCAGTTGCCGGCGTTGCAGGCGGTGTTGCCGTCCAGCGTCAAGCTCAGCCTGGCCATGGACCGCTCGCCAGTGATCACCGCCACCCTGCATGAGGCGGAAATGACCCTGCTGATTGCCGTGGGGCTGGTGATCCTGGTGGTGTACCTGTTCTTGGGTAACTTCCGTGCTTCGCTGATCCCGACCCTGGCGGTGCCGGTGTCGCTGGTGGGCACCTTTGCGGTGATGTACCTGTATGGCTTTTCGCTGAATAACTTTTCGCTGATGGCGCTGATCCTCGCCACCGGTTTGGTCGTGGACGATGCCATCGTGGTGCTGGAGAACATTTCCCGGCACATCGACGAGGGCGTGCCACCGATGAAAGCCGCCTACCTGGGCGCCCAGGAAGTGGGCTTTACCTTGCTGTCGATGAACGTGTCGCTGGTGGCGGTGTTCCTGTCGATCCTGTTCATGGGCGGCATTGTTACCAACCTGTTCCGCGAGTTTTCCATCACCTTGTCGGCGGCGATCATCGTCTCGCTGATTGTCTCGCTGACCTTGACACCCATGCTGTGTGCCCGCTGGTTGAAGCCGCATGTGAAGGACCGGCAGACCGGTTTGCAGCGCTGGAGCCAGAAGATCAACGAGCGCATGGTCGCCGGCTACGCCACCAGCCTGGATTGGGTGCTGCGCCATCGGCGCCTGACCTTGCTCAGCCTGTTGGTCACCGTGGGCGTGAATATCGCGCTGTACGTGGTGGTGCCCAAAACCTTCATGCCCCAGCAGGACACCGGCCAGTTGATCGGTTTTGTGCGCGGTGACGATGGCCTGTCGTTCAGCGTCATGCAGCCGAAGATGGAGATTTTTCGCCAGGCGGTGCTCAAGGACCCGGCGGTGCTCAGTGTGGCCGGCTTTATCGGTGGCAACCAAGGCACTAACAACGCAGTGATGCTGGTGCGCCTCAAGCCGCTTGGCGAACGCAAGATCTCCGCCCAGGCGGTGATCGAGCGCCTGCGCAAGGAGGTGCCGCTGGTGCCGGGCGGGCGCTTGTTCCTCATGGCCGACCAGGACCTGCAGTTCGGGGGCGGCCGCGACCAGACCAGCGCGCAATATTCCTACATCCTGCAAAGTGGCGACCTGGCCGCGTTGCGCCTGTGGTACCCGAAAGTGGTGGCGGCGATGCGTGAGTTGCCGGAGCTGACCGCCATCGACGCCCGCGAAGGCCGCGGCGCGGCCCAGGTGACGTTGATTGTCGACCGCGACCAGGCCAAGCGCCTGGGCATCGACATGGACATGGTCACCGCGGTGCTCAACAACGCTTACAGCCAACGGCAGATTTCCACCATTTACGACAGCCTCAACCAGTACCAGGTGGTGATGGAGGTCAACCCCAAATACGCCCAGGACCCGATCACCCTCAACCAGATGCAGGTGATCACCGCCGACGGCGCACGGGTGCCGTTGTCGACCATTGCCCACTATGAGAACAGCCTGGCCGACGACCGCGTCAGCCATGAAGGCCAGTTCGCTTCGGAGAATATCGCCTTTGACATGGCGCCCGGGGTCACGGTGGAGCAGGGCACGGCGGCCATCGAGCGTGCGATTGCCAAAGTCGGGTTGCCCGAGGATGTGATCGCCAAGATGGCCGGCACTGCCGATGCGTTCGCCGCGACCCAGAAAGGCCAGCCGTTCATGATTCTCGGCGCGCTGGTGGCGGTGTACCTGGTGCTGGGTATCTTGTATGAAAGCTACATTCATCCGCTGACCATCCTGTCTACGCTGCCGTCGGCCGGTGTCGGTGCGTTGTTGGCGATCTACCTGCTGGGGGGCGAATTCAGCCTGATCTCGCTGCTGGGTTTGTTCCTGTTGATCGGCGTGGTGAAGAAGAACGCGATCCTGATGATCGACCTGGCGCTGCAATTGGAGCGCAACGATGGCATGAGCCCGCTGGAGTCGATCCGCAGCGCCTGCCTGTTGCGCCTGCGGCCGATCCTGATGACCACCCTGGCCGCGATCCTCGGTGCCTTGCCGTTGCTGCTCGGCAGTGGTGATGGCGCGGAAATGCGCCACCCGTTGGGCCTGACCATTATTGGCGGCCTGGTGTTCAGCCAGGTCCTGACCCTTTACACCACCCCGGTGGTTTACCTTTACCTGGACCGCGCGCGCCATCGCTTCAACGCCTGGCGCGGCGTGCGTACCGATGCTGCCCTGGACACTGCGCTATGACCGACTCAACCCAATCCCTCGTAGCTGCGGGCCTGCTGTGGCGAGGGAGCAAGCTCCCTCGCCACAATAAAGCTGCCGGCAATGGCATGAAGTTATTGGCCGTGATGATGTGTGGTGTGTTGCTCAGCGCCTGCGCCATCGGCCCTGACTACAAACGCCCGGACGTCATCGAGCCGGTGCAGTTCAAGGAGGCCCAGGGCTGGCGCCAGGCCAACCCGAGCGACTCCCTGGCCCGCGGCGCCTGGTGGGAGCTGTACGGTGACCGACAACTCAATGACCTGGTGGTGCGCCTTAACACGTCCAACCAGACCGTTGCCCAGGCCGAGGCGCGTTTTCGCCAGGCACAGGCGCTGGTACGCAGCTCACGGGGGGCCTTTTACCCCAGCGTTGACCTGAGCGTCGGCAAGACCCGCGCCAGCCAGGGCACCGGCAGCAGCAGTGCCAGCCTCAGCAGTTCCAGCAGCGGTATCCGCGACACCCTCAACGCCCAGTTGGGCGTGAGTTGGGAAGCCGATATCTGGGGCAAGTTGCGCCGCGGCCTGGAGGCCAACGAAGCCAGCGCCGAGGCGAGCTCCGCGGACTTGGCCGCGATGCGCCTGAGCCAACAATCGGAATTGGTGCAGAGCTACCTGCAACTGCGCGTCATGGACGAACAGACGCGCCTGCTGCAAGCCACGCTGGACACGTACCAGCGTTCGTTGAAAATGACCGAAAACCAATACCGTGCCGGTGTGGCTGGCAAGGATGCCATCGCCCAGGCGCAAACCCAGCTCAAGACCACCCAGGCCAGCCTGATTGATCTGATCTGGCAGCGTGCCCAATTGGAAAACGCCATCGCCGTACTGATCGGTGAGGCGCCAGCCAACTTCAACTTGGCGGTGAGCAAAGACATCCCGGCCCTGCCGCAGATACCCGTGAGCCTGCCGTCCCAGTTGCTGGAGCGTCGCCCCGATATCGCCTCGGCCGAGCGCTCGGTCATCGCCGCCAACGCCAATATTGGCGTGGCCAAGGCTGCCTATTACCCCGACCTGACCTTGAGCTTGGCGGGGGGCTACTCCAGCAGCACCTATGAAGATTGGATCAGCCTGCCAAACCGCTTCTGGTCGGTAGGGCCCAAACTGGCGATGACCCTGTTCGATGGCGGCCAACGCTCCGCGGAAGTCGACCGCACCGTGGCCAGCTATGACGAGACCGTGGCCAAATACCGCCAGACCGTACTGGACGGTTTCCGTGAGGTGGAAAACTACATGGTCCAGCTCAAGGTGCTCGCCGATGAGGCGGTGGTCAGCAATGAAGCACTGGAAGCCGCGCGTGAATCCTTGCGCTTGACCGAAAACCAGTACAAGGCCGGGTTGATTGCCTATCTGGATGTGGTCACGGTGCAGGCGACGGCATTGAGCAACGAGCGCACGGTATTGACCTTGCTGCAGTCGCGGCTGGTGGCCAGTGTGCAGTTGATCGCAGCATTGGGCGGAGGCTGGGATGGCCAGACCTCCCTGGCCGAAAAGGAGTAACCGGATACGCCGCGCATCCTGTGGGAGCAAGATCAAATGTGTGGGCTTGCCCCAATGCCAGTCAGTCAAGCACAGCACCCTGTGGGGAGCTGGCTTGCCTGCGAAAGCGTTAGTGCAGTAGCAGATGCGGTGACTGACACACCGCCTTCGCGGGCAAGCCCGCTCCCACAGGAAATCTGCGCAAGCCCCGCACATTTTGATGTCCATGATGTGGTTGAAAACAGCCAGATAAAGCCAGCCGATTGACGCCAGAAATTGCGTGATGGCCAATGGATTAATTAATCACCTGTCCTGTATTCATACTCGCTACAATCGCCCGATTTGCCACCCGGCACGGGCTTTTGCGCCGGTCGCCTGCGAGACGTCCCATGCTGATCGGTAGCTATTCAACCTCCCTTGTCGTGATTTCCCTGTGCGTGGCCATCCTGGCGTCCTACACCGCCTTGGACCTGGCCGGGCGTATCGCGACCGCCAAGGGGCGTGCTGTTTACCTGTGGATCACGGGTGGCGCAGTGGCGATGGGCGTCGGCATCTGGTCCATGCACTTTATCGGGATGTTGGCCCTGCGCCTGCCGTTTGCCCTCGGGTTTGAGGTAGGCATTACCCTGTTGTCGCTTTTGATCGCCGTGCTATCCAGTGGCTTCGCGTTATGGCTGGTCAGCCAGCCACGCTTGCCGGCCTGGCAACTGGCGTTTGGCGCACTGGTGATGGGGGCCGGTATCGCCAGCATGCATTACACCGGCATGGCCGCGATGCGCATGACGCCGGGCATCGACTACGACCCGGCCTTGTTCGGCGCTTCGTTGTTGATCGCGGTGGTGGCTTCCGGCGCCGCGCTGTGGATCGCCTTCAACCTGCGACGTAACACACCTTATGTGCGCTTGGCTCGGGGCGGCGCAGCCGTGGTGATGGGCGTGGCCATCGTGGGGATGCACTACACCGGGATGGCTGCGGCGCGCTTTGCCGATGACAGCTTCTGCGGTGCCGCATTGACCGGCCTGAGCGGCAAGGGCCTGGATAACCTGGTCTTGGTTACTTCGCTGGCGGTATTGGTCATTGCGCTGTTGACCTCGGTGCTGGATGCGCGCCTGGAAGCGCGCACCGCCGTACTCGCCGATTCCCTGACCCTGGCCAACCAGGAACTCACCCACCTGGCCCTGCATGACATGCTCACCGGCCTGCCCAATCGCACCTTGCTGGCAGATCGCATTCAACAAGGCATCCAGGCGGTGCACGAGCGGGGCGGTTGCTTTGCCTTGATGTTTATCGACCTGGATGGTTTCAAACCGGTCAACGATGCCTTTGGTCATCACCTGGGCGACCAGTTGCTGCGCGAAGTCGGCTTGCGCCTGCGCGAGGACTTGCGCAGCCAGGACACCCTGGCCCGCATCGGCGGTGATGAGTTCGTGTTGCTGGTGCAACTCACCCAGCCCGATGATGCCATGGGCCTGGCCGAACGCCAGGTCAGCTTGATCAACCGCACGTTCACGGTGGCCGAGCATCAGTTGCAGATCTCGGCCAGCATCGGCATCGCCATGTTCCCGGGCAACGGTAGCAACCCCCAGGAACTGCTGATGAACGCCGACGCGGCGATGTATCACGCCAAGGGCATGGGCAAGAATGGCTACAGCTTCTTCGATGTGTCGATGAACACCAATGCGCGCAAACAACTGCAATTGCTGCAGGACCTGCGCATTGCCCTTGAGCAGGGGCAATTTCGTTTGCATTACCAACCCAAGTTCGACGCCGTCAGTGGTTTTGCCGTGGGGGCCGAGGCGCTGTTGCGCTGGGAGCATCCGCATCAGGGCTTGCTGATGCCCGCTACGTTTATTGCACTGGCGGAGAAAACCGGGCTGATCATTCCCATCGGCGAATGGGTACTCGATGAAGCTTGTCGCCAGATGAGCCAGTGGTACGCCCAGGGTTATGAGCACTGGCGCATTGCCGTTAACCTCTCGGCGTTGCAGTTCTGCCATGCTGGGTTGGTCAACAGCGTAGCGGCCGCGCTGGAGCGTCACCAATTGCCGGCCAACAGCCTCACGCTGGAAATCACCGAGACCACCGCCATGAGCGATGCTGATGCAAGCATGACGGTATTGCAGCAGCTCTCGGACATGGGGGTTGACCTGTCCATCGATGACTTTGGCACCGGTTACTCCAGCCTGATGTACCTCAAGCGCCTGCCGGCCAACGAGCTGAAGATCGATCGCGGTTTTGTGCGTGACCTGGAACACGACAGCGATGACGCGGCCATCGTCTCGGCCATCGTGGCCCTCGGCCAGGCCCTGGGCCTGCGCATCGTCGCCGAGGGGGTGGAAACCGATGTGCAGCAGCACTTCCTCACCCGCCTGGGGTGTGACTCCTTGCAAGGTTACTTGTTGGGGCACCCACTGCCGGCCGATAGCTTCATGGCGAATATCCGGGGCGCTGAACAGGCGGCGCCTGACAAAAGCAGTCTGTGATAGGTATTCTTGGATCCAACCCTGAACATCCGGTTGAATCGGGAGACCGCAGCCATGGACAAAGTCGTCATCATCACCGGGGGCAGTCGTGGAATCGGCGCCCAGACGGCCTTGCTCGCCGCTCGCCAAGGCTATCGCATCTGCATCAACTACCAGTCTGATGAAGACGCTGCCCTGCGTGTACTGGATCAGGTTCGCGCGCTGGGTGCGCAGGCGATTGCCGTGCGGGCCGATGTCAGCAGCGAGGATGAAGTGATCGCTCTGTTCAATCGCGTTGATACGGAACTGGGTCGGGTCACCGCGCTGGTGAATAACGCCGGCACCGTGGGGCATAAGTCGCGGGTCGATGAGATGTCCGAGTTTCGTATCCTCAAAATCCTCAAGACCAATGTGCTGGGCCCGATCCTGTGTGCCAAACACGCGGTATTGCGCATGTCGCCTCGGCATGGAGGGCAGGGAGGCAGTATCGTCAACGTGTCATCGGTGGCGGCGCGGCTGGGCTCGCCGGGTGAGTATGTCGACTACGCGGCCTCCAAGGGCGCGCTGGACACCTTTACCCTGGGGCTGTCCAAGGAGGTGGCGGGCGAGGGCATTCGCGTCAACGCCGTGCGCCCTGGCTATATCTTTACCGATTTCCATGCCCTGAGCGGCGACCCGAACCGGGTCAGCAAGCTGGAGTCCGGTATCCCGATGGCGCGTGGCGGGCGCCCGGATGAAGTGGCAGAGGCGATTATCTGGTTACTATCGGACAAGGCATCGTATTCCACCGGAACGTTTATCGACTTGGGCGGCGGCCGTTAAAACGAGCGCACGATCCGCCCTAATGTCTCCATGGCCTTTTCCGACGCCTCGTTCCAAGGGCTTCCGTAATTCAGGCGAATGCAATTTCTGAAGCGCTGAGTGGCGGAAAAGATCGGCCCCGGCGCAATGCTGATGCCCTGGGCCAGGGCCATCTGGAACAATTTCAGCGAGTCGGTCTGCTCCGGCAACTCCAACCACAAAAAATAGCCTCCCGCCGGCTGGCTGACCCTTGTTTGCGCCGGAAAATAACGAGCGATGGCCGCCAGCATGGCGCTCTGCTGTTCTTCCAGGGCGTAGCGCAGTTTGCGCAGGTGCCGGTCATAGCCGCCGTGTTGCAGGTAGTCGGCAATCGCCGCTTGGGCCGGCATTGACGGGCACAATGAGGTCATCAGTTTCAGCCGCTCGACCTTCTGTGCGAAGCGCCCGGCGGCGACCCAGCCCACGCGGTAACCCGGTGCCAGGCTCTTGGCAAAGGAGCCGCAATGCATCACCAGCCCTTCGGTGTCGAAGGCCTTGGCCGGTTTCGGGGCTTGTTGCCCGTAATACAATTCGGCGTAGACGTCATCTTCGATCAGCGGCACTTGATGGCTGCGCAGCAGCTCCACCAGCGCCTGTTTTTTCTCTTCAGGCAGCGTGGCGCCCATGGGGTTCTGGAAGCTGGTCATGGTCCAGCAGGCCTTGATCGGATAGCGCTCAAGGCTTTGGGCCAGGGCGTTCAGGTCAATACCGTCGCGCGGGTGCACCGGGATCTCCACAGCCTTGAGCTTCAGGCGTTCAAGCACCTGCAAACACGCGTAGAACGCCGGCGCTTCGATGGCGACCAGGTCGCCCGGTTCGGTCACGGCCTGCAGGCACAGGTTGAGTGCTTCCAGGGCGCCGTTGGTGATCAGCAACTCCTCCATCGGCAGCATCAGGCCGCCGACCATATAGCGCAGGGCAATCTGGCGGCGCAGTTGTGGGTTGCCTGGCGACATGTCGGTGACCACCAGGCGTGGGTCCATGTCGCGGCTGGCACTGGCCAGGGAGCGGGCCAGGCGCGGCAGCGGGAACAGCATGGGGCTGGGGAAGGCCGAGCCGAAGGGCACGGTGTTGGGGTCTTTGATCGAGTCCAGTACCGAGAACACCAGCTCACTGACACCCACATCGGTGGACTCATGCACCTGCTCACTCACCACCGGCTCGGAAAACGGGCTCGGCGCGTGGGTGTTGACGAAGTAGCCAGAACGCGGGCGTGCCCTGATCAGGCCACGACGCTCCAGCAAGTAATAGGCCTGGAACACCGTGGACGGGCTGACGCCGTAGGCCTGGCTGGCATAGCGTACCGATGGTACGCGCTGGCCGGGGCCGAGGACGCCGGAGCGGATCAGTTCTGCGATGTCGTCGGCAAATTTTTCGTAGCGTTTCATGGCGGCCTAATTAGCTTTTTGAATGTGTACGCAGGGCGAACTGTGGGAGCTGGCTTGCCTGCGAAGGCGGTGTGTCAGTCACTGCATCTGTTACTGCTCTACCGTTTTCGCAGGCAAGCCAGCTCCCACATTTGATTTTTATTGTTGATCAAGTATCAGCGATTCAAGGGCGCAACGAAGCGGCTGTCAGCAGCGGTATAAATCCAAGGCTCATCCACATCAGTGACTTTAAAACGCAGGGTTTGAGAGCTGCTGGCCGGTGTGTCCGCCAGCAATGCTACCGACACCGGTATATCGACAATTTCCCCGGCAGCCAGGCTGACCTGGGTCTTGCCTTGCAGCTGGAACCCGTCGGCATCCACCAGTTCCAGGCGGTAGTCCTGGCGCTGCTGGGTCTTGTTGATCACCTTGAGGCTGTAGATGTTTTCGATCAAGCCCTGGCTGTTTTCACGGAACATGCCTCGGTCTTTGGTCACATCCAGCGACACCATCGGCCGTTCAATCAGCGCCACCACCAACGCCGCGATCATCACCAGCAGCACGGCACTGTAGCCGATCAGGCGCGGCCTGAGCAGGTGGGTCTTGCCACCCTGCAATTGATGCTCACTGGTGTAACTGACCAAGCCACGGGCATAGCCCATTTTGTCCATGATCGAATCACAGGCGTCGATGCAGGCCGCACAACCAATGCATTCCATTTGCAGGCCGTCGCGGATGTCGATGCCCGTGGGGCAAACCTGCACGCACAGCTGGCAATCGATGCAATCGCCAAGGCCAACCTCGGCTGGCTGCACGTCACGTTTACGCGGGCCACGATGCTCGCCGCGGGTGGTGTCGTAGGAAATGGTCAGGGTGTCCTTATCAAACATTACGCTCTGGAAGCGTGCATAGGGGCACATGTGCATGCACACCGCTTCGCGTAGCCAGCCGGCATTGATGTAGGTGGCGCCCGTGAAAAACAGCACCCAGAACAGGCTCACCCCGCCGATCTGCCACGTCAACAGTTCGGCGGCCAAGGGGCGGATCGGGGTGAAGTAGCCCACAAACGTCAACCCGGTCAACACACTGATACCCAGCCACAATGTGTGCTTGGCCGAGCGCCTCGCCAGCTTATTCAGGCTCCAGGGGGCGGCCTGAAGTTTGATGCGCTGGTTACGCTCACCTTCGGTCACCTTCTCGCACCACATGAACAGCCAGGTGAACGAGCTTTGCGGGCAGGTGTAGCCGCACCATACGCGGCCGGCAAACACCGTGATCGCGAAGAGGCCGAAGGCGCAGATGATCAACAGCGCCGAGAGCAGGATGAAGTCCTGGGGCCAGAACGTCGCACCAAAAATGTGGAACTTGCTCTCGGCCAGGTCCCACAGTACCGCTTGGCGCCCACCCCAGTTCAGCCACACGGTGCCGAAAAAAGCCAGGAACAGCAGGCCGGCACCGCCCACTCGCAGGGTGCGAAACAAGCCGGTAAAGCTGCGGGTATGGATCAGGTTGTCGCTGGATTTGGCCTTCACTTTCTTGGGGTGAATGGGCTCAAAGGTTTCCACGGTTGGGATTCGTTCGCTCATGGTCATTCGCTCATCAGCCTCCATCAGGCCGACGAACTATGGGCGACAGACTGTTTGCATAACAGACTCAGGTGGCGTGATAAAAAGCGGATCAGATCGGCTTGACGCGTTCTTGTGCGGCAATCTGCTGCACCCCATGGCCAAAGGGGTGCAGGGGTTAAGCGGGTCTGATGATGCAGATCAATTAAATCACCGAACCAGGTTGGTCCGCCTTTACATGCTCACGGCCATCGGTTGCGCCTTCAACCGTCAGCGCGTCCGCCTGGGCTTCGGTGATGTAGATGCGCGAACCTGCCAGTTCCAGATAAGACATGGCTTTGTCGTGATCGGTCAGGATGGTCACCCGGGTGGCGGGCAGGCTTTGTTCCTGGCCGTTGTCGTCGAGCGTGAAGTAGCACAGATGATTTTCGATGCGTACGGTCATGACAATCTCCGTTTTGTGGGCTATGCAGCGTTAGGCGGCCGCCATGCGCACGGGTTCCAGGCAACTGACTGGCGGTCTGCGCTGTCCATCCTTTATCTATCCATAATAAAAAGGAGCGCATCCATGGACGCCTGGTGGCATCTGGTGTGGCAAACGCTGCAAGCCGAATTCGCAGACATTGGCGATGCCCGGCAACTCACCCAAGTGACCGTGCGCCTGCTGATCGCGGCGATCCTCGGCGGCATCCTGGGGTTTGAGCGTGAACACAAGGGCAAGGCGGCCGGAGTGCGCACCCATATGCTGGTGGCGCTGGGCGCCGCGCTGTTCGTGCTGGTGCCGCAGATGTCCGGCAACCAGGCGGATGCCATGAGTCGTGTGGTTCAAGGGGTTATCGCGGGCATTGGCTTTCTCGGCGCTGGCACCATCCTCAAGGGCAAGGAAGACGACGAGGGCCAGCATGTAAAGGGCCTGACCACCGCGGCCGGGTTATGGATGACCGCCGCCATTGGGGTTGCGGCGGGAATGGGGCGTGAATCGACGGCGGTGCTCAGTACGCTGCTGGCCCTGGCGGTATTCAGCGTGATGCCACGGATCGTCAAGCTGCTGGAGAAGGATGAGTGACGCAGGTCACGTGATGAGGTTGCCGTATCTCACCTCACCGAAGGCTTTCACCACAAACGGCGACTCTCCCGGTTTGCCGGAAATCATCACCACGCTCGTATTGTGAGCCGGGCTATAGTGAATCTGTACCTCGCTACTGGCTCCCGAGAAGTTTCCTACCAATTTCAATGGCGTGTTGCCGAGTTGGCTTCTGATTGCCGATACATCGAGTTTGTCTCTGTGGTGGTCAAAATCCATCACTTGCTCAGGTGCGTCGAAACTTGATTCACGGGTATTACGGAAGGTGAAGGTCTGACCATTGTCATTCCTGGCATTGTTGTTGTGTTTGAGGCTTTCTGCCGGGGGCGGTGGATTATCCGGTTGAGGGGGCGGGTTGCCCAGGTCCGCCTCTTTGCCGATATCAAAGAGGGCTGAAGCCAGAGGCGTACTTTGCCGCATTCGCTGTATGGCAGAAAGCTTCTCAATGCGTAGATCACGCTCGATTTGCATAGCGCAGTTGAAACCTGCCTCGGGATCAAGAGTGGAGGTACGCTCGCGAATTTCTTCAAGGCTCAAGCCCGGGTCCTCGATATGTGAGGATCGGTCATGAATCATCTGCAGGCTTGACTGACCTAAACGCTCCTTCACATCGGTAATCAATTTACGCGCTTCGTCTGCATCCGGGCCGTGCAGCAAGGATTTGACGGTTTCCCTGCTTAACAGCCGTCGGATCGTGATCACCTGCCCGGAGGTCTCGTGTGAGTTGGGCGCGCGCAGCATATTGGTAATGTTCTGCTGGCTGGTCAGCGCACGAAGTTGGGCAAGCTGGGTGGCGTCGGCACCGGCCGTCTTCGGCTCTACGTCCGCAGAGGGGGCTGGGTTGGGCAAGGTAAAGGTTTGCGGCGCCGTGGAAGGGGTGGAGGCGGGCGTGTCAGGCTCTTTCGTGCGCATGATTGCGCTTGGGCCGGCCCTGAACAGATCGTTCAGTTTTTCCCGATGATCGTTGACTGGCGGTTGTTGGATGCCGTGAACATCCGAGAACGGGGGCAGTAGTGAGGTGCGCATAGAAGGTACTCGCTTAACGGACAAGATAGTCTGCGGCCGGCAAGGGGGCGAGGCAGCGTACGGGAGACTGAATCTATCTTGTTCATCAAGAGCGGGATCTCGGTATTGTCGGTGATTGAAGTAGGAAAGCTCAGTAGCGCTTGCCCGCAATATTTTTTCACGGGCAAGTGCTTGCGTGTCTGTGAGTCAGGCAATAACCGGCGGCATCGTCGTGGGCGGTTCCTGCACCGGTGGCGGCTGGTTTTCAGGCGGCTCCTGTTCAGGATCGCGTTCCGGTTCGGGCGGGGGCAATGGTGGGGCGTCGATATTCGGATCTTCGGGTTCAGGGGGTATCGGGATACTCATGGGTATGGCCTCGTTTGTGCTTTGCTCTATCGGTGGACCATTGCCTGTTGGAAATGATTCCCGCCCAGGGGCGGTATATCCACCTGAACTTTTGGGCAGCGCCCAGGCTCGGACTTTAAACGGCCCAGCTCAAGGATAGCGTCGCCGTCTCTGAATTCGTATCAAGCAAAGAGCGTCCAAAGGGCGTAAGGGGAAGCTGCTCGATGACTGCCGAAACACTGGTTCCAGAAGACTCCGTGCTGCCGTTGTCGCAGGCGCTGCTGTTACCCAGGATTGCGATCGAAAGCACCATGCCGGTCATCGACAACGGGGAGTTTGCCGTCAAGGCGGTGGTGGGCCAGCGTGTTCATGTCACCAGCAAAGTGTTCGCCGATGGCCACGATAAGCTGGCGGTGTTGATCCGCTGGCGCGCCCTGGGAGACGAAAGCTGGCACAGCGTGGTCATGCTGGATATCGGCAACAACGGTTGGGAGGGCGCGTTTACCGTGGCCCACCAAGGCCGCCATGAGTACTGCATCGAAGCCTGGATCGACACCTTTGCCAGCTTCTGTTACGAACTGCGCAAGAAGCATGAAGCTGGCGTGCCGGTCAGCCTGGAGTTGCAGGAGGGCCGTAGCCTGGTGCTGCAGGCCGCCGAACGCAGTGACAACGAACTGCGTGACCGCTTGATGCTGTTGCACCATGAGCTGTCCGGCCTGTTGGAAACCGAGCAGGTGGCTTTGTTCCTGCACGAAGACAGTGCACACCTGATGACCCAGGCCGACCATCGCGCCTATTTGAGCGTCAGCCCCGCGTACCCGATTGACGTGGAACGTGAAGCCGCACAATTTGCCAGCTGGTACGAGCTGTTTCCCCGCTCGATCACTGACGATCCGGCGCGGCACGGCACCTTTAACGACGTGCACGCACGCTTGCCGATGATCCACGACATGGGCTTCGACGTGCTGTACTTCCCGCCGATCCACCCTATCGGCCGTAGCCACCGCAAGGGCAAGAACAACTCACTCACCGCCGGCCCTGATGATCCGGGCAGCCCCTACGCCATTGGCAGTGAGGAGGGCGGTCACGAGGCTATTCACCCGCAGTTGGGCACTCGCGATGATTTCCGCCGGTTGGTCAAGGCTGCTGCCGAACACGGCCTGGAAATCGCCCTGGATTTCGCCATCCAGTGCTCCCAGGACCACCCGTGGCTCAAACAGCATCCGGGTTGGTTCAACTGGCGCCCGGACGGCACGATCAAATACGCGGAAAATCCGCCGAAAAAGTACCAGGACATCGTCAACGTCGATTTCTATGCGGCCGATGCCATCCCCAGCCTGTGGACCGAGCTGCGTGACATCGTGGTGGGCTGGGTGGAAGAGGGCGTGAAGACCTTTCGCGTCGACAACCCACATACCAAGCCGCTGCCGTTCTGGCAGTGGCTGATCAGCGACGTGCGTGCCAAGTACCCGGAGGTGATCTTCCTCGCCGAAGCTTTCACCACCCCGGCGATGATGGCGCGCCTGGGCAAGGTCGGCTATTCCCAGAGCTATACCTACTTCACCTGGCGCAACACCAAGGCTGAGCTGAGCGAGTACCTTGCCCAACTGAACCAGTCGCCCTGGCGTGACTGCTACCGCCCGAACTTCTTCGTCAATACGCCGGACATCAACCCGGGTTTCCTGCATGAGTCCGGTCGCGCAGGCTTCCTGATCCGCGCTGCGCTGGCCACGATGGGCTCGGGCCTGTGGGGAATGTATTCGGGTTTTGAGTTATGCGAAGCCGCGCCGGTGCCGGGCAAAGAGGAATACCTGGACTCGGAGAAGTACGAAATCCGCCCTCGGGACTTCACCGCGCCGGGCAACATCATCGCCGAGATCGCCCAGCTCAACCGCATCCGCCGCCAGAACCCGGCGTTGCACACGCACCTGGGGCTCAAGCTCTACAACGCCTGGAACGACAACATTCTGTATTTCGGCAAGCGCAGCGAAGACGGCAGCAATTTCATTCTGGTCGCCGTCAACCTCGACCCGCACAACGCCCAGGAAGCCCACTTTGAATTGCCGCTGTGGGAGATGGGCTTGCCCGACGATGCCCAGACCCAGGGCGAAGACTTGATGAACGGCCACCGCTGGACCTGGTACGGCAAGACCCAATGGACCCGGTTGGAGCCGCAGATGCCGTTCGGGATCTGGCGCATCAGCACATCCTGAATCTGATGAGGATCGAAAGTGTGGGAGCGGGTTCAGTTAGCAAAATGTTGAGTTTTTCAGGAGTTTGCAATGGCCAAGAAACCCAAGGCAGCCACCTTTATCAAAGACCCGCTCTGGTACAAAGACGCGGTGATCTACCAGGTTCACGTCAAATCCTATTTTGACTCCAACAACGATGGCATTGGGGACTTTGCCGGGCTGATCGCCAAGCTCGACTACATCGCCGACCTCGGCGTGAATACCATCTGGCTGCTGCCGTTCTACCCGTCTCCCCGGCGTGATGACGGCTACGACATTGCCGAATACCGCGGCGTGCACAGCGACTACGGGACGATGGCCGACGCCAAGCGCTTTATTGCCCAAGCCCACCAACGCGGGCTGCGCGTGATCACTGAACTGGTGATCAACCACACCTCCGACCAGCACCCCTGGTTCCAGCGTGCGCGCAAGGCCAAGCCAGGCTCGGCCGCACGGGACTTCTACGTGTGGTCGGACGATGACCAGAAATACGACGGCACACGCATTATTTTCCTCGACACCGAAAAATCCAACTGGACCTGGGACCCGGTGGCCGGCCAGTACTTCTGGCACCGCTTTTACTCGCACCAACCCGACCTCAACTTTGATAACCCGCAGGTCATGAAAGCGGTGCTGTCGGTGATGCGCTATTGGCTCGACCTGGGCATCGATGGCCTGCGCCTGGACGCCATTCCCTACCTGATCGAACGGGACGGCACCAACAACGAAAACCTGGCGGAAACCCACGACGTCCTCAAGCAGATC
This sequence comes from Pseudomonas sp. PA-1-6B, assembly GCF_021609545.1. Taxonomy (NCBI): domain Bacteria; kingdom Pseudomonadati; phylum Pseudomonadota; class Gammaproteobacteria; order Pseudomonadales; family Pseudomonadaceae; genus Pseudomonas; species Pseudomonas sp. PA-1-6B. Next base: position 24,102 of record NZ_WJZM01000026.1, on the reverse strand, counting down.
CGCGCCGAGATCGACGCCCATTACCCCGACCGCATGCTGCTGGCCGAAGCCAACCAGTGGCCCGAAGACACGCAGCTGTACTTTGGCGACAGAAAGGGTGACGACGGCGATGAATGCCACATGGCGTTCCACTTTCCGCTGATGCCGCGCATGTACATGGCGTTGGCCCAGGAAGATCGCTTCCCCATCACGGACATTCTGCGCCAGACCCCGGAGATTCCCGCCAACTGCCAGTGGGCAATTTTCCTGCGCAACCATGATGAGCTGACCCTGGAAATGGTCACCGACAAAGAGCGCGACTACCTGTGGAACTACTACGCTGCAGACCGCCGCGCCCGTATCAACCTGGGCATTCGGCGACGCCTGGCGCCGCTGGTGGAGCGTGATCGTCGGCGGGTGGAATTGCTCAACAGCCTGTTGCTGTCGATGCCGGGCACGCCGACCCTGTACTACGGCGATGAAATCGGCATGGGCGACAACATCTACCTGGGCGACCGTGACGGCGTGCGCACGCCCATGCAATGGTCCATCGACCGCAATGGCGGATTTTCCCGTGCCGACCCGGCCAGCCTGGTGTTGCCGCCGATCATGGACCCGCAATACGGTTACCAGTCGGTCAACGTCGAGACCCAAGCCCAGGACCCGCACTCATTGCTCAACTGGACCCGGCGCATGCTCGCAGTGCGCAAGCAGTCCAAAGCGTTTGGCCGTGGCAGCCTGAAAATGCTCTCGCCGACTAACAGGCGCATCCTGGCTTACACCCGTGAATACACCGGCGAAGACGGCCACACCGAGATCATCCTGTGCGTCGCCAATGTGTCGCGCAGCGCCCAGGCGGCGGAGCTGGACCTGTCGGCTTTTGCCGGCATGGTGCCGGTGGAGATGCTCGGCGGTAATGCCTTCCCGCCGATCGGCCAGCTGAATTTCCTGCTGACCCTGGCGCCCTATGGTTTCTATTGGTTCGTGCTGGCAGCGGAAAACCAGATGCCCAGCTGGCATGTGGAACCGGCGCAAAGCATGCCTGACTTCACCACTTTGGTACTGAAAAAACGCATGGAAGAGTTACTGGAAGAACCTTGCCGCACCAGCCTGGAACAGACTTCACTGCCCGCCTGGCTGCCCAAGCGTCGCTGGTTTGCCGGCAAAGATACGGCAATCGACACGGTGCACATCGCGTATGGCGTGCGTTTTGGCGACCCGCAGCATCCGGTGTTGCTCAGTGAGATCGAAGTGACCAGTGCTGGCCAGGTCAGCCGCTACCAACTGCCCTTGGGCTTCCTTGGCGAAGACCAGTTCACCAGCGCCTTGCCCCAGCAGTTGGCGTTGGCCCGAGTGCGACGCACTCGCCAGGTAGGTTTGGTGACCGATGCCTTCAGCCTTGAGCATTTTATCCTTGAGGTGATCCAGGCCATGCAGGCCGGCACTGTGCTCAATACCCCTGACGGCGATCTGCGGTTCGAGGCGACTGAGCACTTGGCCGCACTGCAACTGACCCGTGAATCGCCGGTGCGTTATTTGTCTGCCGAGCAGTCCAACAGCTCGGTGGTGGTCGGTGACAGCCTGGTGCTCAAGCTGATTCGTAAAGTCAGCGCCGGTGTGCACCCGGAGCTGGAAATGAGTGCCTACCTGACCGGCGCCGGCTACCCGAATATCTCGCCGCTGCTGGGCTTTATGAGCCGCCGCGACGGGCAGGGGCAGGACAACCTGCTGATGATTGCCCAGGGTTACCTGAGCAATCAGGGCGATGCCTGGAGCTGGACCCAGAACAACCTGGAGCGCGCGATCCGCGATGAGCTGGCCGACGCGATCTCTGAACAGGAACAGCACTACAACGCCCTCGGCGAACTGGCGGATTTTGCCGGTTTGCTCGGTCAGCGCCTGGGTGAAATGCACCTGGTGTTGGGTGCGCCAACCGCCGACAAGGCTTTCAAACCCGAACCCACCACAGCCAAAGACACCCAAGCCTGGGCCAAGGATGTCGGCGCCCAGATCGACCGCGCCTTGCAGTTGCTCAAGCTTAATCAAAGCCAGTTGAACCCCGCCGACCAGGCGTTGGTCAGTGAATTACTGGCGCAGAAAAAAGCCATCGCGGCGCATGTCCAGGCGTTGGCCAAAGCCACGGCGGGCGGGTTGCGCATTCGCGTCCATGGTGACTTGCACCTGGGCCAGGTATTAGTGGTCAAGGGCGATGCCTACTTGATCGACTTCGAGGGCGAACCGGCGCGACCGCTGCATGAGCGGCGCGGCAAACACAGCCCTTATAAAGATGTGAGCGGTGTGCTGCGTTCCTTCGATTATGCCGCGGCCATGGCGCTGAATGTGCAGGGGGTGGATCACACGCCAGAAGCGAACGCTGCGCGTAAACGTGTGACCGACCGCTACCTGAATGAAGCCCGCGTAGTATTTACCCAGGCTTACCAGGCCGCTGCGTCTACACTGGCGCATGACTGGCAGGATGCCAACGGCCAAGACGCTGCGCTGACCTTGTTCAGCCTGGAAAAGGCCGCGTACGAAGTGGCCTACGAAGCAGAAAACCGCCCGACCTGGCTGCCGGTGCCCCTGCAAGGGCTGCACGGCTTGCTGAGCGGGCTGACACCTATATCTAAACCTGTACGCGGTGGGGAGACGTCATGAGTTTTACACAGAGAGAACCGCTGCAGCCCAAGTTGACGGCATTGCCGGCGTCCAAGGACGTCGATGCGCTGGTGCGCGCCGAGCACCCCGATCCCTTTTCGATCCTGGGGCCCCATGATGACGAGCAGGGCGGCCAGTTTATCCGCGCGTTCCTGCCGGAGGCCCTGAGTGTCCAAGTACTGGCGCGTGACACGGGCGAACCGGTTGGCAGCCTCGACGCCACCCAGGTGCCGGGTCTGTTTGTCGGGCACTTGCGCACTCGCCAGCCCTACCTGCTGAAAATCCAATGGGCCGGCGGTGAGCAGATCACCGAAGACCCCTACAGCTTCAGCCAATTGCTGCTGGGGGAAATGGACCTGTACCTGTTTGCCGAAGGCAATCACCGTGACCTGGGCAACTGCCTGGGGGCTCAGGTGGTCAGCGTCGATGGCGTGCAAGGCGTGCGCTTTGCCGTCTGGGCGCCGAACGCACGGCGGGTTTCGGTGGTGGGAGACTTCAATATCTGGGACGGGCGCCGCCACCCGATGCGCCTGCGCCATCCATCGGGCGTGTGGGAAATCTTCATTCCACGCCTGCAGCCGGGCGCGGCCTACAAGTATGAAATTCTCGGTGCCCACGGCATTCTGCCGCTCAAGGCCGACCCTGTGGCGCTGGCCACCCAACTGCCGCCGGACACCGCCTCGAAGGTCGCCGCACCTTTGCAAGTGGATTGGCAGGACCATGAGTGGATGCAATCGCGGGGAGACAAGCAGAAAACCACCGCGCCGTTGTCGATCTACGAGCTGCATGTGGGGTCCTGGCAGTGCGAGCTGGACGAGGCCGGTGAAGTGGCCCGTCAATATGGCTGGCGCGAACTGGCTGAGCGGCTGATTCCTTACGTTCAACAATTGGGCTTCACCCATATCGAGCTGATGCCGATCATGGAACACCCCTTTGGTGGCTCCTGGGGCTATCAGGCGTTATCCCAGTTTGCCCCCAGTGCTCGCTTTGGCTCGCCGGAAGACTTTGCCTGGTTCGTCAATGCCTGCCATCAGGCCGATATCGGCGTGATCCTTGATTGGGTGCCCGCGCATTTCCCCACCGATACCCACGGCCTGGCGCAATTTGACGGTACCGCGCTGTACGAATACGCCAACCCCCTGGAAGGCTTTCACCAGGACTGGGACACGCTGATCTACAACCTGGGCCGCACCGAGGTCCACGGTTTCATGCTCGCGTCGGCCTTGCACTGGCTCAAGCATTTTCACGTCGATGGCCTGCGCGTGGACGCAGTGGCCTCCATGCTGTATCGCGATTATTCGCGCAAGGCCGGTGAATGGGTGCCCAACCGCCATGGCGGTCGCGAGAACCTGGAAGCCATCGACTTCTTGCGGCACCTGAATGACGTGGTTGCCCTTGAAGCCCCGGGCGCCTTGGTGATTGCCGAAGAGTCCACGGCCTGGCCCGGCGTCAGCCAGCCTACCCAACAGGGTGGCCTGGGGTTCAATTACAAATGGAACATGGGCTGGATGCACGACTCCCTGCATTACATCCAGCAAGACCCGGTGTACCGCGCCCATCATCACAACGAGCTGAGTTTCGGGCTGGTGTACGCCTGGTCGGAGCGCTTTATCCTGCCGATTTCCCATGATGAGGTGGTGCACGGCAAGCACTCGCTGATCGACAAGATGCCCGGCGACCGCTGGCAGAAATTTGCCAACCTGCGCGCCTACCTCAGTTTCATGTGGATGCACCCCGGCAAGAAGCTGTTGTTCATGGGCTGCGAATTTGGCCAATGGCGTGAGTGGAACCACGACCAGCAACTGGATTGGTATTTGCTGCAATACCCTGAGCACCGTGGGGTGCAGAAGCTGGTAGGCGATTTGAACCGCCTGTACCGCGAAGAGCCGGCGCTGCACGAACAGGACGATGCGCCCCAGGGCTTCCAATGGCTGATCGGTGATGACGCGATCAATAGCGTCTACGCCTGGCTGCGCTGGAGCAAGGATGGCAAGCCGGTGTTGGTGGTTGCCAACTTCACCCCGGTGCCCCGTGAAGGCTACGCAGTCGGTGTGCCGTTTGGCGGGCGGTGGAGTGAGGTGATCAACAGTGATGCCGACACCTACGCCGGCTCCAACTACGGGAATGGCGGAGCCGTGTTTACCCAGGATGAGCCGCGCCATGGGCAACCGGTGTCGCTGTCGTTGAACCTGCCGCCCCTGGGCGTGCTGATTTTGCGACCTCAGGAGCCTGAAACGCTCTAGCGCAGCGTATGCCGCTGTTCGGCTTGCTGGCAAGGTGCCACAATGGCGCCTTTGCCGTCGCCGGTCAAACAGGCCAACCCCATGAATAACCTTGGGCAAGATCAGGGTCACCTCATCGAAGAGCAGGTGCGAACCGACCGTTTGCACCAGCTCTTTCGTCAATCATTCTCGGCGATCTTCGGCAGCTACCTGGGCGCCGTCATGCTCTGCTGGCTGTGCTGGGATCGATTCGATCACCAGGTCATCCTGGTGTGGCTGGTACTGCTGGCGGGCTCGTCATTGGTGCGCCTGCATCTGTTTGTGCAATGGTTTCGCTGCCCTGACGCGGGGCGCACACCCGCCCGTTGGGAGCGCCACTACTGGGTCACGCTGATGCTGTCGGCGGGTATCTGGGGCGGCGGGGCGCTGGCGGTGATGCCGGTCGATGACCGCTTGTCCCAGGTGCTGGTGATGCTGTTTACCGTGGGCATGTCGGTCAGCGCGGTGTCCTGTTATTCAGCCTATCGCTACATGACGCTGGGCTCGATGGCGCTGGTGTTGCTTCCCTGTACGGTATGGATGCTGTTTCAGCCTTCGCCGATGCAGGTTGGCGTGGCGCTGGCGGTGCTGGTGTTTGCTTCGTTTGTGGTCGGTGCGACGCGCAAGCTCTCCGATGCCCTGGAAAAAGCCTTCCGCCTGACGAGGCAAATGGAGCGCGCCCATCATATTTCCACCCGTGCCGCCCAGACCGATGAACTGACCGGGCTGATGAACCGTCGGGCGTTCTACGAAAAGGCCCAGTTGCTATATGCCCAGTGCCTTCGCGAGCAGCAGCCGCTGTGTGCATTGATGATGGACATGGACCATTTCAAAGCCATCAATGACACCTACGGCCACCAGGCCGGCGACCAGGTGTTGCGCCAGATTGGCGCGGTGATCAGTGCGTCCTTTCGCCAGACCGATATCTACGGTCGCCTGGGGGGTGAAGAGTTCGCGGTGTTGCTGCCCAACACCTCGTTGGAGACCGCGCGCAGCATCGCCGAGGAGTTGATCCAGACGATTCATGATTTGCCCGCCGACCCGGTACAAGGGGTGAGCGCAAGCCTGGGCGTGGCATCGACCTGCACTCAGCCTCTGGATTTGAACGCCTTGATGAACAGCGCCGACAAGGCCCTGTATCAGGCCAAGGCATCGGGTCGCAATCAGGTAGCGGTCGTCGACTGATCCTTGCACATCGCCTTGGCCAGCACCCGCGCAACCTGGTCGGCGGAGTAGGGCTTGGCGAGGAACTCAAAGCCTTCGTAGCCGCTGTCTGCCAGTTCCTCACTGTAGCCAGAGACGAGTACCACGGGCAGGTCCGGGCGGCGCTGGCGCAGCAACCTGGCCATGGCCACGCCGGTCATGCCGGGCATCACCACGTCGGAGAAAATCGCGTCGAACCCCTGAACGTCATTGCCAGCGAGGTTCAGCGCCTGTTCGGCATTGGTCGCCCAGGTGGTCTGGTAACCCAGGTCCTTGAGGATCTGGCTGGCGAAGCGTCCCACCTCTAAGTTGTCTTCGACGATCAGCACATGCTGATGAGCAGCCTCCTGCGGCGCTGGCAGATCTGCAGGGGTGTCTTGAACCGGCGCCGCTTCGCCTTCGACTTGCGGCAGATACAAGGTAAACACCGTGCCTTGGCCGAGGGTGCTGGCCACATCGATATTGCCGCCTGACTGCTTGGCAAAGCCGAATACCTGCGACAGGCCCAGGCCGGTGCCTTTGCCCACGGCCTTGGTGGTGAAGAACGGCTCGAAGATGCGTTCGAAGGTGTCGCTGGCAATCCCGGTGCCGGTGTCGGCCAGGGAAATGGTGATGTAGGGCATGCACGACTCGGCATCCCCACGAATACGTGGCAGCGTTTGCTCGCTGGCGACTTTGAGGGTCAGGGTACCCTGGCCGTCCATCGCATCGCGGGCGTTGAGGGCGATGTTGATCAGCGCGGTTTCGAACTGGCTGGGGTCGATGCGCGCATAGCAGGGCTGATCGGGCAATTGCACCTGCACGTGAATGCGTGCGCCGGTGACGCTCTCGAGCATCTCGCCGATATTTTGCACGCGCTGGCCGACATCGAACACCTGCGGGTTCAACGGTTGGCGACGGGCAAAGGCGAGCAGTTGGCTGGTGAGCTTGCTGGCCCGCTCCACTGTGTCGGACACCGCGCACATGTAGCGTTGCCGACGCTCCTCGGACAGGCCCGGCTGGCGCAGGAAGTCCACCGACGAGCGAATAATGGTCAGCAGGTTGTTGAAGTCATGGGCGACGCCGCCGGTCAGTTGGCCGATGGCCTCCAGCTTCTGTGACTGGCGCAGTGCGGCTTCGGCCTCGGCCAACGCATGGGTACGCTCATTCACGCGCTGTTCCAGGCTGGCATTGAGCTCTGTATAGGCGGCCAGGCCCTCGCGCACGGCGGCATCGGCGCGTACGCGCTCTATATGCGCCCAGGAACGCTCGGTGACTTCGCCCACCAGCGCCATGTCATAGGATGACCAAAAGCGCGGTAGTTTGTCGTGCACGGCCATCAGCGCGGTGAGCCGCCCGTCTTTGATCAACGGCATGCAAATAGTGGCTGTCACCCCCAGTGCCTGGAAGCTCGCGGCGTCATGGGGCGGCAACTCGATCAGATTATTGCGTATCACCAGTGGCTCGCCGGCACGCAGGCAGTTGACTGCGCATTCCCCGAACGCCGCGAGGCTGTAATGCCCGATGATGCTCGGCGAGCCATGCGCCGACCAGTCGCCGCGAATGGTAAAGCCATCTTCATCTTCGTCCATGTCGGCGTAGGCACAGATGGATACCTGCAGATGTTCGGCCAGCAGGCGGGTCGTAGACGTCAGGATGGTTTCGGCGTCGGTGGCATTGACCACGCTGTTGCCGATGGCGTCCAGCACTGCCAGGCGACGGGCCAGGAATACCGTGGCGGTTGTTTCGGTCACCGTGTCGAGCAAACCGACCACCACGCCTTGGGCATTGCGAATCGGGCTGTAGCAAAAGGTGAAATAGGCTTGTTCCGGCGCTTCGTTGCGTTGGATCAACAGCGGGAAGTTTTCGATATAGGTGGCGTGCCCATCGAACGCGGCGTCGGCGATAGGGCTGATATCGTCCCACACCTCGTGCCAGATCTGGTTGAACGGGCGGCCCAAGGCGTCGGGTTTGCTACCCAGGATCGGCGTGAACGCGTCGTTGTAGAGAGTAATCAACTGAGGCCCCCAGACGATGGCCTGGGGGAAACTCGACGCGAAGCACAGCGCAACGGTTGTCTTCAACACATCGGGCCAGTGTTCAAGTGGCCCCAAGGGCGTATTGGCCCAATCGTGTTGACGAACCCGCTCTGCCATTTCGCTGCTGCCTTGCAGCCAATTCATCATGGGGTTCACACCTTGCTTGCTACGTATTGTTTAGCTTTGAAGAGTCACGCCGACTAGCAACAGACCGGAATGACCGCATTCAGTTCAGCGCGATTATCTCCCTGATAGCACTTTGATTTCATTGTCTATTTACACGCCGTCATTATTAGCCGGTTGGGCCGGCGCCCAACCTTATTGCGTGCCGAATAAGCCCGTCCAATAGATGCCCGCGTCACTCTTGGGGTCCATGGCGTAAGCGGCACCCAATTCGCGAAACTGCGGGTTCATCAGGTTGGCGCAGTGGCCGGGGCTGGCGAGCCAACCGTCGACGACCTTGCGCGGCGTGTCGAGGCCGGCGGCGATGTTTTCGCCGATATTCTTCGCGATATACCCCGCCAGCTCGGCGCGGTCGCCAGGTGTGCGGCCGTCGGGGTCCAGGTGGTCGAAGAAATTGCCATTGGCCATGTTGCGGGTGTGGCTGTTGGCTGCGCTGGCCAGGGTGTCGTTCCACGACAGGGGCGCCGTGGCGGTGAACGCCTGGGTGCCACACTGGCGCGGCTCGGCACGGGCGGTGTTGATCAGGTCAAGCAGTTTTCTGCCTTCGGTCTGCCAATCGCCCAGGCCGCTGGTCACCAACGGGCGAGCCAGCACGATGCGCCAGTCCTGGCCGCTGTTGCTGACCCCAATGTCGACAAATTGCGGATCGAGCACTACGCGGCAGAAGCTCTCGCGCACCGCTTTCATCGCGGCCTCGGCATCCTTGGGCCCGGACAGGCTGATGGCCTGCACATTCACCATCGGGTAGGCAGCGCGCGCCAGCGACTGCTGCAAATCGCCGACATTGGAGGCCGGCAACACCAGCCGCGTATCGCTGGTCAGCGGCGGCAGCTCCTGGGAACCCTGGTCACCGCAGCGTTGCACCTGGCTGCGGTATTGGTTGATCTGTTGGACTAACTGACTTTCTTCATTCGCCATCGCGCTGGCGCAGAACACCGTAGTGGCGGCCAGCGTCGTAAGACCCATCATCAATGACAGAACGCGCATGGACGTTACCCTTGAGCTTGAAAGTGCCCATGATGCGCGATCCAGGTGCATCCATGCACCCGTTGGTCCGAACTTTTTTGCTCAGTTCTTGAATGCCGAGTGTTTCGCGCCCTGATCGCAAAGGGCAAACACCACCACCAACAAGGCAGAAATCGCAAGGATCACCACCACGCCATCGGTGGAGTGGGTGGCCGAGGCCGCTACCATCGACAGCGCGCCCAGCGGTGCCAGGCCACCGGCAATGGCGGTGCCGATTTCCCGCCCGGTGCCAAAACCCGAAGAGCGCGTTTGCGTCGGGAACTGCCGGCTCAGGAACGAGCCCTGGGGCGCAAACATCATCGGCGCGAGGATACCGGTGCCCACCCCGATGGCGAGGTAAATCATCAGGCTTTCACCACTGTTGAGCAGGGCCAGGAACGGGTAGGCGAACAACAGCGAGCACAGCCCGCCGAGCATCAACACGGCCTTGCTGCTCCACTTGTCACACAGCCAGCCGAAGCAGGGCACGGCGACGATGGCCACCAGGCTGGCGATGGTCACCGACAGCGAGGTGACATGCACATCCACGCCTTTGAATTGGGTCAGGTACGCCAGGGAGAAGGTCTTGAAGATGTAGCTCAGGGCGTTGTAGCCAATCGCGACAAAAAACACCACGGCGAGGCCCTTGAGGTCATTCTTGAACAAGGCTTTGAGAGGCGATGGCTTGGCTCTGGCTTTTTCCTTGCTCAGCGCTTCGAACTGTGGGGTTTCCGGAATGCTGTTGCGCACCCACAGGCCGACGCCCACCAGCACGATGCTGCAGATAAACGGAATACGCCAGCCGCCGGCCAGCAAGAACTCGTTGCCGTTGATGGTCAGCAGGTAAATAGTCAGCGAGGACAGCAACAGGCCCAGGTTCAGGCCCAGTGCCGGCCAGGCGCCCTGGCTGCCACGCTTGCCTTGGGAGGCATGCTCGTAGGACGTGACCGCCGCCCCCGACAACTCGGCACCCGCGCCCAGGCCCTGGATGATGCGGATAAACACCAGCAGGATCGGGGCCCAGATGCCGATGGAGGCGTAGCTGGGGATCAAGCCGATCAAGGTGGTGCACACGCCCATCAGGCAGAAGGTCAGCACCAGCACTTGCTTGCGTCCGAACTTGTCGCCCAGGTAGCCAAACAGGATGCCGCCGAAGGGGCGGGCGATAAAGCCTATGGCAAAGGTCGAAAAGGCCATCAGCGTGGCAGTCTTCGGGTCGCTGTTATCGAAGAAGATCTTCGAAAACACAATCGCCGCCATGGTGGCGTACAGGTAAAAGTCGTACCACTCCAGCATCGAGCCGAAGATGGTGGCCGCGGCGACTTTGCGCAGGCGCTTGCGGGTTTGTTCGGGCGTTTCGGTACCGGGGATGGAGGCGGATGCCGACATGCTGGACTTCCTTCTGGGTCTTTGTAGTTATTGTTGGGTGAACGGGCGGTGCGGTCTTACTGGGGGTGGAACAGGCGGTCGGCGATCATCGCGCCGATGGGCATGGCCGAGGTGGCGGCCGGCGAGGGCGCATTGCACACATGCAGCATTCGTGAGGTTTGGGCGAACAAAAAGTCGTGCACCAGGCTGCCGTCGCGCATCACTGCCTGGGCACGGATACCGGCCTCGTAGGGCAGCAGGTCATCGAGGGTCAGGGACGGACAGTACTTGCGGCACTGCTCCAGGTAGCCGGACTTGAACAAGGAGTTCTTCATCTCGGTGGTGCCCGAACCGAGGTTTTGCCAGAGGGTTTTCCAGAAACCCGGGAAGCTGGCGTACTGCGCCACGTCGCGCCAGTTCACCGAAAACTTGCGGTAGTTCTCGCGGCCAAGGCCCAGCACGGCATTCGGGCCGACGGTGACGCTGCCGTCGATCATGCGGGTCAGGTGCACCCCGAGGAAGGGCAGCTCCGGGTCGGGGATCGGGTAGATCAGATGGTTGACGATGTTGTTCTTGGCGGCGGGCAGGCGGAAGTATTCGCCACGAAACGGGATGATCTGATGGTCGATACGGATGCCGGCCAGGCGTGCCAGGCGGTCCGACTGCAAGCCGGCGCACACCACCAGGTGGCGGGCCTGCCAGGTCTCGCCCTCGGTGTTGACGGTGACCGTATCGGTGTTTTCGTGGATGGCAGTGACGGTGCGTTCCAGGCAGATCTGCCCACCGTTGCGACGAATCACCTGGGCCATGGTCTCGCACACCTGGCGGTAATCGACAATCCCGGTGGCATCGAGAAACAAGCCGCCGAGGCCGACGATGTTCGGTTCACGCTGGCGCAGTTGTTCGGCATTCAGGCGCTCAACCTGCATGCCATTGAGCTGGGCACGGGCGTACAGCGCTTCCATGCGTTGCATTTCAAGCGGGCTTGAGGCCACCAGCAGCTTGCCGCACACCTCGAATTTGATCCCGTGTTCGCGGCAGAACTGCTTGGTGGCTTCGGCGCCGCGCTTGCACAAATCGGCCTTGAGGCTGCCGGGTGCGTAGTAGATGCCGGCATGGATCACGCCGCTGTTGTGGCCGGTCTGGTGCCTGGCCAGTACCGACTCTTTTTCCAGGATTACCAGCGACGCGCCGGGTTGGCGCTTGAGCAGCTCCATGGCGGTGGCCAGGCCGACAATGCCGCCGCCGATAATGCAAAAGTCATGAATCATTGCTGGGTACCTAGGCTGTACATTTGAGTCTGCTTATCAGGTTGTCAGACTAATGTTTTTGTTAAAAAAATGGCGTGTCCACGGACACGCTGCAAACAAGGTGGATCAATTCGTGGTGGGTAATTCCAGTTGCAGGCGTCGCGCCGCGGCACGCAGGTGCGCCTCGGCACTGGCGGCGGCGCGCTGGGCGTCGCCGTCGGCAATGGCCTGGTAGAGCTGTTGATGTTCCTGGGTCGCGTCGGCCGAACCGGTGGCAAAGCGCGAGGCCGAGTTTTCCCACGCGGTTTTACGCGCACTGGCCAACTGGCTCCTGAGGAAGTCATGGAAGGCCACGAAGTAGTCATTCTTGCTGGCGTCGGCAATGGCGCGGTGGAATTCCACATCGGCCAGGGCTGCGGCTTCAAAGTCGTCGCGGTTGTCCTGCATGGCCTGCAACGCGCTTTTCATGCGCTGCAGGTCGGCGCTGTCGCGGCGCTGGGCGGCAATCGAAGCGGCCTGGGTTTCGATCCACAAGCGCACTTCGAACATTTGCGCCAGGTCAGGTCGCCGACCATTGGGCTGCGGAAACCGAAACACCGTGCCTGCAGGGGTCTGCGAAATAAACGAGCCCAGCCCCCGGCGGGCGGTGAGCACACCGTCGGCCTTGAGCTGGGCAATAGCTTCACGCACCACGGAACGGCTGACGTTGAGTTGTTCGGCCAGTTGCTGTTCGGTCGGCAGGCGCGACTCCGGGGCCAGTTGGCCGGATTCGATTTCTGCGCGAATGGCGCTGACAACCCGTACGACAAGCGAATCGGGGCGCTGGAGCTCAAGCATGGGAAAACCTTGGTGATCAGGTTGTCAGACAATAGTCGTTACGATTTTAGCTTGTCAACGTTTGTCTGCTTCGCGCTGGCCAGTGAATGTGCGCGTCTCCAGGCGATCAGCACAGCCAGTAACAGCAAACCTGCCGCCATGGCGAAGGTCGCGTGCAAGCCGGCTGCCACCGCCTGGGGCGCTGCATGGCTGACATCCGGGGTGGTGTGGGCGAACACCGCGCCGAGGGCCGATGCGCCGAAAATCAGGCCCATGTTACGCGACAGATTCAGCAGGCCGGACACTGTGCCTCGGCGTGTCGCCTGTATATCGCTCATTACCGCCGTGTTGTTGGCCGCCTGGAACAGGCTGTAGCCGGCTGTCAACACGATCAGCGCCGCGAGATAAACGCCAAGCCCGGACGCCTGCGACAGCAACAAGGCCCCACACAGCATCACACTCAGTCCCACGAGGGTCAGGCGTTGGCTGCCGAGGTGATCGGTCAGGTAGCCCGCCGGTACACCGGTAACCGCTGCGACCGTTGGCCCGACGGCCATGGCCAAGCCCATCGAGGCGGGATCGAGGCCCAGGCCACGGGACAGGTAGAACGGGCCCACCACAAACGTGGCCATGATCACCGCCGACACCAGAACACTCATGACCAGGCCGGCGCGCAACGGCGCATCGCGCAGGGGCGCCCAGAGTGTATCGCCTGGCGAAGCTTCGCGGGCGTTAGCATCCGCCGGCAAATAACGGTAGGCGAGGGCGGCAGCCACACCCGCCAAGGGCAAGCCGATCAGAAAGAGCGCGCGCCAGCTCCACAGGCTGAGCAATACTCCGCCGACACTCGGCCCCATGGCCGTGCCGAGTGCCGACATAGTGCCGAGCAGGCCCATGACTCGGCCCGTATTCGCTTTCGTGACCGTGTCACCGACCATGCCCAGGGTCATCGCCATCATGATCGCTGCGCCCAGGCCCTGGCATGCCCGTGCGCCGATCAGCCAGGACAGGGTTGGCGCGGCGGCACACCCGGCGCAGGCCAGGGCAAACACCAGCAACCCGGCCAGCAGCAAGCGCCGGCGCCCCAGACGGTCGCCCAGGCGCCCGGCGCTGACAATCACGGCGGTGATGGCCAGCAGGTAGGCGAGCACCACCCACTGCACGGCCTGAAACGATGCCCCGAAGGCGTGCGCCAGGCTGGGCAGGCCGACATTCGCGATGCTGGTGCCCAGGGCGGCCAGCAACATGGACAGCGACAAGGCCACCAGGCCGCCGCGTGTGGAGGTTTGCATGCGCGTTTCCTTGAGTGAATGCACCTGTCGCAAATCTACGGCGTCGCCTAAGATGGCGGAAGACGCATGGGTTGCAGGTTATAGCTGCATCCAACGCCTGATAAGGAGCCCCCATGCCCGACCTCAATTTACTCATCACCCTGGACGTGTTGCTTGCCGAAGGCAGCGTCGCTCGCGCCGCCCAGCGCCTGCGCCTGAGCCCTTCGGCCATGAGCCGGGCCCTGGCGCGTTTGCGCGCGGCCACTGGCGATCCGCTGCTGGTACGTGCCGGGCGCGGCCTGGTACCGACGCCCCGGGCGTTGCAATTGCGTGAACAGGTCAGCCAATTGGTGCAGGACGCCCACGCCGTATTGCGCCCGGCAAACACCCTGGACTTGGGTGAGGTGGTGCGCACCTTCACCCTGCGCACTAGCGAGGAGTTCGTCGAACGCTTCGGCCCCGCCTTGCTGGCGCGTATCGCCCAGGACGCCCCAGGGGTGCGCTTGCGTTTCGTGCACAAGAGCGACAAGCACAGTGCGCTGCTGCGCGACGGTGTCGTCGACCTGGAAACCGGTGTGGTCGATGCCGGCGCCAGCCCGGAGGTGCTGACCCAGGCGCTGTTCCGTGATCGCCTGGTGGGCGTGGTGCGCGAGGGCCATGCTCTGAGCCGCGGCCCCTTGAGCGCAGCGCGTTTCGCCCAGGGACAACATGTCTACGTGTCGCGGCGTGGGCAGGACCGTGGCCAGATCGACGAGGCCCTTGAGGCGCAAGGTCTGGTTCGGCAGGTCGGCATCGTGGTCGCCGGTTTCAACACGGCCATCGCCCTGGCGCGTGATACCGACCTGATCGCCAGCGTGCCTGAGCGCTATATCACAGTGCCGCCTCGAGGCTTGCACTGCTTTGAGCTGCCGGTGACATTGCCGCCATTTACCGTGGCGATGCTGTGGCACCCGCGGCAGGACGCCGACCTGGCCCATCGCTGGCTGCGCGCATGTTTGCGCGAGGTGTGCGGGCCATGATCGGCGCGCAACAGTTACAATCGCCGCTGCCTTGACGCGAAACCCCAGGAATTTGCATGTTCAGTCTTACCCGCTACACCACGCCGTGCCCCGAACCGGTCAACAGCCAGATCCTGCAGATGGTGGTGGACAACCTCACCGATATCAGCAGCGTAGCGCTGGCACCGAGCAATCTGCTCTACAGCATCTACCAGTACGCCATCGGGTTTGAGGTGCACCTGTACCTTGAGGCGTTGAATGGCGAAAAGGGCATCGCCGTCGAGTTGGTCGTGGCGATGGAAGACGAGACGGTGGTGGGTTTTTGCCTGTATCTGCCGGTGAAGGATGATCCGCACGCGTGTGGCATTGCGTTTATGGCGGTGCAGGCCGGCTTTCGTCGCCAGGGTGTGGCACGCAGCATGATGGACGAAGTGTTGGCGCGTTATCCCCACGCCGAACTGGCCTGTGCGGTAGAGAAGGTTGCGGTGTTCGAAGCCATGGGTTTCCAGGTACGCGGTGCGCGTGGCACCCAGGTCGTGATGAACACCCGCAACTACGGCACCGATGGGTTGATGGGCGTGTTGGATGTGGCCTCAATCTACAGCTCGCTGGAAGTGCGGCAGATCCACACCTACCTGCTGCAAAAACACGGCAAGCGCGCCATGGTCGACGCAGAGAAACAGCGTGATCGGCATCTGGACCAGTTGACGCGCAAGGCGCAACTGTTCGTCCAGGGCCGTCTGCCTACGGCCTGACGCGCATGACCATCGCGAGGATAGTCTCCAGCAGCTCCTGCTGAGCTTCCTCGCGGTTGATCTCGCCATTGGCCGCCGCATGGGACAGGGCTTCCGCCGCGCCTAGCATGGCGCGCAACCCGGCCTGGGAGATGCTGCCGCCGGCGGTGAAGGGCGACAGCGCGTCTCGGCATTTATCGAGAAAGATCGCCTCGTATTCGCGCTTGGATGCTTCCAACTCCGGCGAACCGCTCAAGGCGGCAATCACCCCGGGTATTTCCCGCCCTTGCAACAACACACAATCGACATACGACGACGCGATGACCCACGCACGCTCCTCAAGGGTCGCGTTGCTGGTGGCGATGGCATTGGCAAACACCTGGTCCTGGCGTTCGTCGAAGTCTGCATACAGCGCGGCCAGCAACCCTGCGCGTGTAGCGAAGTGGTCGTACACCACTGGTTTGGTGACGCCCGCCAGCTCGGCCAGGCGGCCCAGGGTCAGTGCGTCGGTGCCTTCGTCACGCACTAATTGCCAGGCCACGTCGAGTAACTGGCGCAGGCGATCTTCACGGGACAAACGACGACGTGGGGCCGGGGATTCATTGCTTGACATGCTTATATACCAAAAGTAACTTATTCGACGTAACTTACTAAAAGTAGATTAAGCCGAAACGGAGTCAAAGTCATGCACGCACTGATCGTCGTTGCTCATCACGACCCGCAATCCCTCACCCACAGCGTGGCCGCCGAGGTGGGCGCGGGCTTGACCGCCTCTGGCCACACCTTTGAAACAGCCGACCTTGCCGCTGAAGGGTTCGATCCACGCTACACCGTCGCCGACCATCGGGTGCACCGTACTCGGGCGACGCCGCCAGCCGACGTGGTGGCCGAACAGGCCCGCATAGATCGCGCCGACGCGCTGGTGCTGGCGTTCCCCATCTACTGGTGGTCAATGCCAGCGTTGCTCAAGGGTTGGGTCGACCGCGTATTCGTCAATGGCTGGGCGATTGATTACGGCCCCGATACACCGGTGCAGAAGAAACTCAGGCATTTGCACGTGCATGTGCTGGCCCTGGGGGCGGCTGACGAAAGCGCCTTCGATCGACACGGTTATGCCAAGGCCATGAATACCCAGATCGACTACGGCATCTTTGATTATTGCGGGGCGCGGGTACTCACTTCCGAGTTGTTGTTGGACTCGGAAAGTGGCACGGCCCAGGCGCATTTGCACAAGGCCCGGACCGTGGGGCAGGGGTTGTTTGAGCGTGAGGCCGTCGCGGGATAATTCAAGCGTCGCGAAACAGGTCGTGGGCGTCGAGCAAGCGGTAGGCAATCTCTGGGTTTTTCTCCAGGCCACGGCGAATGGAGGCGGGGATCGACTGGCGGGTCTTGCGGCACATGCCCGGCAGTTCGTCGATGACGATCTGGATCCCGCGCATGCTCTTGACCTCGGTATGCCCGGGCGCGATGTGTACGCGGATGCCCAGTTGGTCGTACATCCGCTGTTGCAGGTGTTCGAGGTCTTGCAGGCTCTTGAGGTTTTCCAGGCGCTCCAGCAGGATTTTTTCCTGCTGTCGCGTCAGTTGCAGAATGCGCAGATCAGCGCCGGGGGCTTCCAGCAGTTGTTCACGGTTGCAGACACAGGCGCCGGGTGGGCAGGGTTGGCGAAGGGTCATTGACGCTCCCGGCAAGGTTCAGTTGTAGGAGCGAGCAAGCGCGCTCCTACAGGTTTGTGTGTCAGTAGCTTAAGTGAACGCCCAGGCTGGCCAGCGCTTTCCAGTAGTCAGGGTAGGTCTTGGCCACGCAGTCCGGGTCTTGAATGCGAATGCCCGAGACTTTCAGCCCGGCCAGGGCAAAACACATGGCGATGCGATGGTCGGCGTGGGTGTCGATCAGTGCGGTGCAGGCGGTGCCAGCCAAAGCGGGGTCGCTGGCGACCAGCAGGTCATCGCCCTCGATGGTCGCCAGGCCCGGGCGAATTTCGTTGAGGCCATCGTGCAGCGCCTGCACGCGGTCACATTCCTTGACGCGCAGGTTCGCCAGTTCAGTAAAGCGCACCGGGGTATTGTTGAATGCGGCGAGCACCGCCAGGGTCGGGATCGCATCCTGCATTTGCGACCCTACCACCGTGGCCTGCATGTTCGGGTATTGTGCGATCACGGCCTGGGCCTTGGCGTCCGGCTGGGTGAAGTCCTGCGCGGCTACACCAATATCGATACGGCCACCGGTCAGCACCTCTGCGGCCCACAGGTAAGTGGCGGCGGAAGCGTCGGGTTCGATCAGGTAATCATGTGCGGTGTAACCAGTGGGAGCGACACGCCAGGTGGTGTCGTCCACGGCGTCGACCTGGGCACCGAACGCACGCATGCAATCGAGTGTCAGGTCTACATAGCCACGGGCGCCGATGTCCTTGCCGGTCAGCGCCACTTCAATCGGCGCTTCGCCGCACGCCGCCAGCATCAGCAGGGCCGATACGTACTGGCTGGACAAGCCTCCGTCAATCTCAAAACGCCTGGCCTGGACCTTGCCCGCGCCATGCACCGTTACCGGTGGGCAACCGGTGGGGCTGTCGACCTGGATGCCGTTCTGGCCCAGGGTGGCCAGCAGCGGGCCGATCGGGCGTTTTTGCATGTACTCGTCACCGTCCAGTACCACGGTGCCTTGCACGGTGGCGACGGCGGCCGTGAGAAAGCGCATCGCGGTGCCGGCGTTGCCGAGGAACAACGGCTGGGCCGGCAATTGCAGCGAGCCTTGGCTGGTGACGACAAAGGTGGTGTCGTCCGGCTCGTCGATGGTGACGCCCATCTGCCGCAGGGCGACCGACATATGGCGCGTGTCATCGCTTTTGAGCGCACCGCTCAAACGGCTGGTGCCCTTGGCCAGTGCCGCCAGCAACAGCGCACGGTTGGTAATGGATTTGGAGCCGGGGGGCGCGACCTTGCCAGTGAGGGGGAAGTTGGGCGGTGTAACGGTCACGGTTTTCTGCGAACTCAAGGTACAAGGCTCCTGGTCAAGGCAAGGTGGTGTGGAGTGGCCGGGGCGTGCGGACCCGAATCATCAGGCAAACACGCCATGCTTGTCGAGTGAGTGGGTGATCTGCGTGATTTATTGGCATGCGCTCCTACTGCCTTAACGCTGGCTCAACCAGTAGTCATGCAGCGCCCGCGCAGCCGGTTCGATTTCGCTGACCTGCAGTTGATGGGCGCTTACATCCAGGTCTGCCGGCAGTTCGAAATTGTCCTGTTCGGCGCAGCAGGAAATCCGCTCCAGTTGCCCGGCTTGTACAGCGGGCAATGGCGGCCAGTTGGCGATTGTCACGCCGCGCACATAACCAAAGCACCATTCCTCGGCAAGGGTCACCGCCTGGCCTTGATGTTCTGTTTCATCGAAACGGGGTTTGAATGCCTGGGCATCAAGGGCCAATTGCGCGGCCAGGGTATTCATATGGCGTACACACAGCTCGAGAAAAGCCTGGGCCTCGTCCATGTTGTCCCATTCAGGGTTTTGCCCGCCCCAGATCGCCGGGAACCACTCGGCCACATCCACCTTGGCCGGGCTGGAAACCAGGGCGGTGAAATAACCGTCGAGTTCGGCCATGTTCAGCACCGAGTGGTCTTCGCCGTATTTGAGCAAGGTGGCGTCAATGAATTCGAAATCGGCGGGAGCGAGGGGTTGGGCGTGCATGGCATTTCCTTAAAACGTCGAGCGCCGCGCACAGCGCGGCTTAAAGCGCAAAGGATGGCCTGTGCATCGGGTTTTATCCAGCGTCTTTTCCCTCACCGTGGTCAGTCCCGTTTTTGGCCGATGCGCCGTGGCGCACCCTTGATATAGTCTGGCCTTTCTCAATCGCCAGTCAGGGATCACTGCCATGTCCGAATACCAAGCCTTCGTTGTCGAACTCAGCGGCAACGTTGCCCATGTGCAGATCAATCGCCCGGAAAAGATCAACGCCATGAACGCGGCGTTCTGGACCGAAATCATCGACATCTTCCAATGGGTCGACGAGACCGACGCCGTGCGTGCCGTGGTGCTCAGCGGTGCGGGCAAGCATTTTTCCTCGGGCATCGACCTGATGATGCTGGCCTCGATCGCCAATGACTTTGGCAAGGACGTGGGTCGCAATGCGCGCCTGCTGCGCCGCAAGATTCTCGAGCTGCAAGCCTCGTTCAACGCCGTGGACGCTTGCCGCAAGCCCGTGCTGGCGGCGATCCAGGGCTACTGCATTGGCGGTGCCATCGACCTGATCAGCGCGTGCGACATGCGCTACGCGGCCGAAGACGCGCAATTCTCGATCAAGGAAATCGACATCGGCATGGCCGCCGATGTCGGCACCTTGCAACGCCTGCCGCGCATTATCGGCGATGGCATGCTGCGTGAGCTGGCCTACACCGGTCGTCAATTCGGCGCCGAAGAAGCGCGCAGCATCGGCCTGGTCAATCGCGTGTTTGCCGATCATGAAAGCCTGCTGGCGGGTGTCATGGACCTGGCCCATCAAATCGCCGCCAAGTCGCCGATTGCCGTGACCGGCACCAAGGCCATGATCAGCTACATGCGTGACCACACAGTCAATGACGGCCTGGAATACGTTGCCACCTGGAACTCGGCTATGTTGCAATCCAACGACCTGCGCGTGGCCATCGCGGCCCATATGAGTAAGCAGAAACCCGAATTCGTGGATTGACTGACATGACCCCAGGCTGGATTACCACAACGCTGCTGGACAACGACGCCCCCGGCGGCTGGGCCGTCGCCCGCAGCCGCGAAGGCTTCTTACACGACACCAACGGGCCGCTGTTCCCGCGTGAATGGCTCAAGCGCCAGGACCTGTCGGTGTTTGCCGAACACGGCATCGGCCACCTCGACGGCGAGCCGGTGTACCTGTTGGAACTCGACTCGCCGGCTGATGTGCCAGGGGGCAGTTGGCAGGGCTTGCGCGGCTTTATGCTGCAAGGTGATCACACCCTGTACAAGGTGCTGGGCTACGCCGCGCAGATCGGTACCTGGGCGCGGGAGCACCGTTTTTGTGGCAGTTGTGGCCAGGCGATGGTACAGGTGCCGAGGGAGCGGGCGATGTATTGCCAGGCCTGCGACCTGCGCAGCTACCCCCGGATCTCACCGAGCATGATTGTGCTGGTGACCCGTGGCGATGACATCCTGCTGGCGCGTTCGCCGCGTTTTGTGACGGGGGTCTACAGCACCCTGGCCGGTTTTGCCGAGCCGGGGGAGTCCGCCGAAGACTGCCTGATCCGTGAAGTGCGTGAAGAGGTGCAGTTGGAGGTCAAGAACATCCAGTACATGGGCAGCCAATGCTGGCCGTTCCCTCACTCAATGATGCTGGGCTTTCACGCCGAATACGCCGGGGGCGATATCGTGTCCCAGGCCGACGAGATCGAGGACGCGCAGTGGTTCAATATCCACGAGCTGCCGCCGTTGCCGGCGTCACGCTCGATTGCGCGTTACCTCATCGACCTCTACGTGGCCCGCCGTTTAGGCCACGCTGAACCAGTGCTGCCAGGCTAGGCGCACGGTCAGTCCCAGGACCACGGTGATAAACACCGGGCGAATGAATTTGGCGCCGCCGCTGATCGCGCTGCGTGCGCCAAAGAACGCGCCACACATCACCGACACCCCCATCGCCAGGCCGACAATCCAGTCCACCGAACCATTGATGATAAACACCGTCAGCGCCGCCGCGTTGCTGACGAAGTTCATGCTGCGCGCTACGCCGCTGGCCTTCACCAGGTCGATGGGGTGCAGCAGCATCGTGCTGACCGTCCAGAACGCCCCCGTGCCGGGCCCGGCCACGCCGTCGTAGAAACCCAGGCCAAAGCCCTGGGTGGCTTGCCATTTCTTTTTGATCGGTGCCTCGGCGTCCAGTGGCGCCTTGGGCGTGCCACCGAACAGCAGGTACACACCGCAGGCGAAGACGATCACCGGGAGCATCTTGTTCAGGGTTTCGGCAGGCAAGTAATGGGCGACGACCGCGCCGGTCAGTGCACCGATCAAGGTACCGACGATGGCGTGCACCCATTGGCGTGGGTGGAACAGCTTGCGCCGGTAGAAGGTAAAACTGGCGGTGGCCGAGCCGAAGGTGGAGCTGAGCTTGTTGGTGCCCAGCACCAGGTGCGGCGGCATACCAGCGGTGAGCAGGGCGGGCGTGGTCAACAGACCGCCACCGCCGGCGATGGCGTCGATAAAACCGGCGATAAAAGCGACAACGGCCAGGATGGCCAGGGTGGTGAGGTCTACGCTGAGTTCGAAGGGCATGGGCAGGGCTTATTGTTGGAGGGCCGCAGAAGGCCAGCATCTTACTGCGATGTGACTCAAATGTGGGAGGGGGCAAGCCCCCTCCCACATTTTTTACCGAGCCCGCTTGTTATTTGTGCGCGCCCAGCCATTCCACGGCCGTGCGCCAGATGCAGATACCCAGGAAGTAGGCCGACATCAGCGACCACAGGCCAAATGTCCAAGGGTTGGTGTTCGGGTAATCCACCACCATCAGGAAGCTGCACAGCAGCCAGATGGTGGTCACCGCGATGTTGATCGGCATGAAGCGCTTGACCCGGAACGGGTGCAGGAACTTCATCGGCGTGACGGTCAACAGCGCCAGGCCGATCACGGTCAGCAAGGTGACCCACGCATCCGGCTGGATGATATAGACGCACAGGGCAACGACGTTCCAGGCGGCAGGGAAGCCGACAAAGTAGTTGTCCTTGCTCTTCATGTTCACGTTGCAAAAGCAGAACAGCGACGACACCAGGATCACCGACACCGCAAACAGGTGGGTGAAATCAGGCAGGTCGATGTAGCGGTAGATAAACAGTGCAGGAATGAACACGTAGGTGAGGTAGTCGATCACCAGGTCCAGCACCGAGCCGTCAAAGCTGGGCAGCACCGTGCTGACATTCACCCGTCGCGCCAGCGAGCCGTCGACGCCATCCACCACCAGTGCCAGGCCCAGCCACAGCAGGCACGCCTTGGGGGAGTTTTCCAGCAGCGCCAGGGTGGCCAAAAAGGCCAGTACCACACCGGTGGCGGTAAAGCCGTGGGCGCCCCAGGCTTTGAGTCTGGCTACATGCAGGGTCGATATCACGGGCGGTTCTCCAAAAGGTCAAACGGGGCAGCCGACAACGTAGCGCCGTCGAGTCTGGCCAGGGAATGCAGGTATCGACCGGGAAGGGGAGGATAAGGTTCACCGCCCGGTGTATCCGTTAGCGTAGCAAGCGTAGGCTGTTTCGGCATCAGCCCTGACGGAACACCAGGGCCTTTAGCCCACTCTGTGGGTCAATGTCAGGAAATTCCGGTGGGTTTTCCAGCCGCTGTACAAACCGCAGGCCCGGTGCTTCGCGGGTCACGCCGTCGATCAGGAAATCTTCGCCGAAGGCCGGATCGTTCATGCATGCCAGCACGGTGCCGTGGGCACTGAGCAAGTCTGGCAGGCGGCGCAGCACGCGCTGGTAATCCTTGGTCAGCAGGAAACTGCCTTTCTGGAAGGAGGGCGGGTCGATGATCACCAGGTCGTAAGGGCCGTTGTTCGTCACCTTGGCCCAGGACTTGAACAGGTCGTGGCCCAGGAAACTCACCCGACTCAGGTCGTGCCCATTCAGGCGATGGTTGTCGCGGCCACGGCTTAAGGCCCCACGGGCCATATCCAGGTTCACCACATGGTCGGCGCCGCCTTCGATGGCGGCCACGGAAAAACCGCAGGTATAGGCAAACAAATTCAGCACACGCTGGCCCTGGGCCTGTTCGCGCACCCAGTTGCGCCCGTAACGCATGTCGAGAAACAGCCCGCTGTTCTGTTTTTTACCCAGGTCGATCAGGTAGCGCAGGCCGCCCTCGGTGATGGTCAGCTCGTCGATGGCGTCGCCCACCAGCCATTCGGTGGTGCTTTGCGGCAAGTAGCGGTGTTGCAGGGCCACGGTATGCACGCCGAAACGGCTCCACTCGATCTGCAACAGTGTGTGCTTCAGGGCATCCAGGTGCTCGGTTTCTTTGAACAAAGCAACCAGTATCACCCCTTGCAGCCAGTCCACCGTCAGTTGTTCCAGGCCCGGCCAGCAACGGCCACGGCCATGGAACAGGCGCCGGGTTTCCGCAGGCGGGTCAGCCAGGGCAGTGAGCAAGTGGGCGTGCAGGGTAGCGAGTGCGTCTGGGTTCATCGTTAAGCGTCAGTCATCGGGCGGGCGGCATTTTAAACACAATTGGGTGGGAACTGGCTTGCCTGTGATGACCATAGGTATCTACACAACTTTGTAGGCTGTAGCAGCCGACGGTAACCACGATGCGAAGCGAGACGCTCTTGATCTTGATCTGCTTTTGATCTTAGGCGCCCCGTTAAACCACGCTGGCCGGAATTCG